>CAIPGK010000526.1 GCA_903864575.1 uncultured Chloroflexota bacterium | reverse complement strand
GGATTGGACCCGGATCGGGTCAACGTCAACGGCGGCGCGGTCGCGCTCGGCCACCCGATCGGCGCGAGCGGATGCAGGGTCGTCATCACCTTGATGCACGAACTCCGGCGACGCGGCGGCGGCATTGGCGTGGCGGCCATTTGCAGCGGCGGCGGCGGCGGCGACGCCATCGTGATCGAGGTGGCTGGCTCATGACGGACGAGCGAGATCTCCCGTTCGACGGCATCACGCCCACCATCGCGGAGGATGCCTGGATCGCGCCCGGCGCGGCGGTCATCGGCGCTGTCACACTCGGCGCTCGCTCGAGCATCTGGTTCAACGTCACCGCACGTGGTGATGTCGCCCCAATCCGCATCGGCGAGGAAAGCAATGTGCAGGACAACGCCGTGCTGCACGTCGATGGCGGCCGCGCCTGCATCATCGGCAATCGGGTCACCATCGGCCACGGCGCAATCGTCCACGCCTGCACCGTGGAAGACGAGGTGCTGATCGGCATGGGAGCCATCGTGCTTTCGCGCGCGCACATCGGAACGGGCAGCATCATCGCCGCGGGCGCGGTGGTGCCGGAGGACGCCGTGATCGAACCACACACGCTTGTCATGGGTGTCCCCGGCAAACCCCGGCGCACCATCGGTCCCGAGGAGCACGAGCGGATCGTCGACAACGCTCGCCGCTACGTCACGCTCTCCCGGAAGTACTTGTTGGAGGAGAACGCCTGATGGCTATCGATGTCTCGCGCGACCAACACATCGCAACGGTCACGCTCAACCGCCCGGAAGCATTGAACGCGTTCAATAGCGAGGAACTGGAAGCCCTGCTCAGCGCATTCATGTGGCTGCGAGAAGAGCCGGGACTTCGCTGCGTGATCCTGACCGGCGCGGGCGAAAAGTCCTTCGCAGCAGGCGCGGACATCAAGCAGATGGTCGACCTCGACGCGCAGGGCGGATATGCCTTCGGCGCGCTCGGCCACGCGGTCGCGAACGCCATCGAGCGGTTGCCGCAGCCGGTGATCGCGGCGGTCAACGGGTACGCATTTGGCGGTGGGTGTGAGCTTGCCCTCGCGTGCGATATGCGCATCTGTTCGGAGAACGCCGTGTTCGCGCAGCCAGAGGTCAAGCTCGGCATCCCGCCCGGTTGGGGCGGCAGCCAGCGCCTTCCGCGCGCCGTCGGCCCCGGCATGGCCGCGGAGTTGATCCTGACCGGCAGGAATGTCCGCGCGGATGAGGCATTGCGCATCGGTCTGGTCAACGCGGTCTATCCGATCGCCGATCTCCTGCCCAAGGCTCGGGATCTTGCGGCCGCCATCGCCGCGAACAGTCCGTGTGCCGTCCGCGCCGCAAAGGCCGCCATGTCCCGATCGTTCGCGGGAAACCCGGCGACCGGTCTGGACACCGAGCTCCGGCTCTTCGGCGCTGCCTTCGCCACGGCTGACCAGAAGGAAGGCATGCGGGCATTCGTCGACAAGCGGACGCCCGAGTTCGTTTGAGACGACGGAGCGGAACATGACAACCACCGGAAGCTGCCTGGTCGTCCGCGAGGGCGAGGGATTCCATGGCAAGCAGGGGCTCGACTATCGAACCGGCATTTCCGCCCAAACCGCCGGCGCTCGGGGAATCTGCATGCACACGCTGACCATGCCGCCCGGCGCGCGCGCAAAACCCCACCTCCACGAAAACCACGAAACCGCCATTTACGTCCTCAGCGGTGAAGCGGGAATGTGGTTCGGCGAGAACCTCGCCGAGCATGTCGTCACTCGCGCCGGCGACTATCTCTACATCCCGGCGGGGGTGCCGCACCTGCCGTACAACGCGAGTGCGACCGAGACGTGCGTGGCCGTTCTCGCTCGTACCGATCCAAATGAACAGGAAAGCGTGATGCTCCGTCCCGATCTCATTGACCCGGGAAACCAGGAGCGATGACCGGCAGGGGAATCGCCCCCGAGGTGCTATAGACTGCGGCGTTCGAGCAAGACGATCACATCCGGGAGGGAAGTTGGCTATGCGATTCACTGGAAAGTCCGCGATCGTCACCGGCGGGGCGCGCGGCATCGGGCAAGCAGCGACCGCCCGGATCGTTTCCGAAGGCGGCTCGGTGCTGATTGCCGACGTGGACCTCGCTGCCGCCGAGGAGACCGCCGCGGCAATCGGGCCGAATGCGGTGGCGCACCGTCTCAATGTCACCAGCGAGGAGTCCTGGCAGGAGGCCGTCGACCGCGCCGTCTCGCTCTGGGGCAAGGTGGACATCCTCGTCAACAATGCCGGCGTCGCCGGCGACAACATCGTTTCGTGGGAGATGCCGGTTGCCGAGTGG
>CAIPGK010000525.1 GCA_903864575.1 uncultured Chloroflexota bacterium | reverse complement strand
GTCCTCCTCGTCCACGGTAAAGCCGCAGACGAGAGTGCCGCGCAACCGGAGGCGGCGCTCTGCGAGCGCGCGGGCAAGAGCCACCGTAGCGAGCCAGGCAACGGCGACCGGCCCCTTGTTGTCGAAGCTGCCGCGGCCGTAAATGACGGGAACGGAGGGGATGCCCCGAGCCTCCCACATTCGGCCGAGGCGTCGGCGCCCCGGGCGCTCGACCCGGAGCGATCCGATGTCGAGGCGCACGCGGTCAGCGCCGAGATAGGTAACCGTTCCGTTAGCCGCAGAGTAGGGGTCACCATCGAGCCACTGGCCGGGATCACCGGGGGGAACGGTGTCGGTATGGGCATCGAGAACGACAACACCTGGACCATTGCCGCGAACGACGGCGATGATGTTGTCCCGGCCCGGTTCGACGGTATCCGCGTGTCGCTCGGCGCCCGGCAGGCCCGCGAGGGAATCGAAGAGCCTTCCCGCTACCGAGGCATGGACGCCAGCCGAGCCTTCGGCGCCGGTGACGCTGGGCGTCTGGATCAGACGGCGAAGCAGCGCGAGCGCCTCCGGTTCGGAGGCGCTCACGGCGGCATGAAGCGTTTCGTGGAAGTCGTGCGAGTGCGTCACGGGCAGCAGCCTCTGGTCAACTGGCGAAGCCCGGATCGTTGGGGTTGCCGCCGTCGCCGGGGTTTGGCTGGGGCGCCGGGGTTGGCTGGGCGCCGGGCTGCGGTTCGGGCATTTGATCGGGTGAAGGCAGCGGGCTGTCGGGGGAGGTTCCGGTGTCGACGTTGAGGACCTGCTCGTCGGAGATGATCACCAGCGGACCGCCGGGCCCGACGCTGGCAGTGACGTTTCCCGAAGTGGCGGTCATCGACTGGGTGGCAGGGTTGTAGCCGACGAGCACGCTTCCGTCCGGGGTCTGGATGGATGCGTTTCCGTTCGTGCCGCCGCCGGCGATCGGCGTCTGAGCGGGGGCATCCTGCGCGGCCACCGAGTCGTAGGTGTCGCCGCCACTGTTGTCGCCGCCTGAATGATCGGCTTGATTGTTGGCATTGTCCGCATTGCCGCCGCGCTGGCGGGTAACGATCTCGTGGAGGCGCTCCTGACGGTTCGCGTGATCTCCACCGTCGGCGTCGCTGCCGTCGCCATTGTTGCTGTTGTGGCGATCGCGGCCACCGTCGCCCCGGTTGCGGCCGCCTTCCGTGGAGACGTTGCCGTTGCCGTTGCCGTTGCCGTTGCCATTCCCGTTGCCGTTCCCGCGGTCGGCATTCTTGTCGTCGCCTTCACCGGACCTGGTGGATTCTGCTGAATCCGCGGCCTCGTCGTCGGCGGTGGCTTCGGTGTCGCCGTCGCTGGCGGTGTCATCGCCGGCGGCCTCGTCCTCGGCCGCGTCGTTCTTCTTGCCGGCGAGCGCCGCGGAGGCGACCCCCAGAACTCCGGTCATGGCGACGACGGCGGCAGGTCCGCCGTGAACGCGCATCCAGTCGGTCAAACGACCCATTTCGGGGTCCTCCCTCAGTGGTGCGGAACGCCGACGCCATCCCATGCAGGGGCGCTCCAGCACGTCTCGATTGCAATGCGGGGTGGGGCGTCCGGGCGGTGCGGGAGCCCGGAGCGAACGGACATGTGCCTAAGAGGCACCGAGTGTTGGGACCAGACGGATACCCCTTGCGTCTTTGTCCGTCGAAACGTACCCTACCACAACTCCTGGTGCCGGAGCGGGGAGCGCCGGTTTCAACGGGGACCGAACAACTTGCAGTCAGCACGATGCCGCAACGCCATCCTCGCCTGCCGATGACTCGAAGGCGACGATGTTTGGGACCCTAGCGTCGTCCACCTGACCTAGATACCTGGGCGAGGTCGCAATGCGGTTCATCAGTCTGAACCTGGATCTGGAAGATGCGGCGATTCTGCGGCGAGCGCTGGTCGGTGCTCTGGATCGGCGCACCGGGCCCACGCTGAGCGCGGTCGATGATGAT
>CAIPGK010000524.1 GCA_903864575.1 uncultured Chloroflexota bacterium | reverse complement strand
TGCCGTAACGCGCCTGGTTCAGAAGACCCTCGTCGTTCAGCGTCTCGACGTTGGTGATCGGGAAATCGAGCCCTTTGATTTCAAGGGCGTAGCTCGCGTCGGTGGCAGTGAAGCCGATGCGGGTCACGGCCCCGTTGGGGCTACGCCGCGTATTGGGGCGCTTGTAGCGGTGTTTGGCGTCGTAGACCTTGTATTTGCCGGTGAGCGTCGGGACGTCGACGCCGGGGGCGATGAAATCGGCGACCTTGCGGATCGCGGCCTGCGAAGCGTCGCGGGCGAAATTGCGCAGCACGGGATTCGTGCCGAGAGATTCGATGCGGGTGGGCATGGAAATAGAAGTTGGAGTTGGGAGATCTGAGTTCGGGAACGGCGCTGCGGCCGGTTAGGCGACGAGGCCCTGGGCCTGGAGGATCGCGAGGGTCTGGACCTTGAGCGCGGCCAGGTCGGCGGCACCCGTGATCGTGTCGGCGCTCTTCACGTGCTCGATCTGCGGGGCGAAGCGCCACTCGACGAGGTAGCCGGCGGCCTGCGCCTTCTCGGCGATGCCGAGCCGGACGTAGAAACCCGCCGCGGCCGGGAGCTTGCGGAGCTTGCCCTTGTCGGCCGCCGTCGCGACATCGGCCAGCACCAGTTTATCGCCGGGCTGCACCGCATCCTTCGTGATGGTGCGGTACGTCTTGCCGGGGATGAGCGGCTCGACCTCGACCTGCGTCGCATCGGGCACTTCGTCGTTCAGGAGGAAGAGTGCGACGGCGGTGTTGGCCGTGGGCAGGAGCACCTCGGGAACGCCGGCATCGTGCGTGAGCACGACCAGGCGGGAGCGCTTGCCCGTGAGGTCCTCGCCGGAGAGGACGGAAAACGGGCCGACCGGCTTCGTGTTGGATTGATCGGGATTCATGGATCGGGAGATCTGGAGATCTGGGATGGGTGGTTACTTGGCGGTGGTTTCGACTTCGGCCTCCGCCTGCTCGTAGGAGCGAGCGATGCTCAAGTTGCGGTCGGCGGCGCGAAGTTCGCGGGCGCGGTTCTGGATGCGGGCAGCCCGCTTTTCCTCGGCCTCGGCGGCCGCATCGGTGCCGGCCGCGGCGGGCGGCGTCTTGGCGTCCCGGCGATTCGTGATCGGCTTCTTCTCGTCGCCGCCGGCCGCCGCGGTGGGCTGCAGCGACTCGAGGAACTCGATCGTCTCCGCCCGGTTGGCGATGAGGCGCTTCTTCACCGTGTCGCGATTTTTGATCACGCCGGCGTACTTCTCCAGGTCGGCCTCGACCTGGATCGTGAGGAGCGAATCGCGCTCCTGGGTCAACGCGGCGACCCGGCTTTCGCCCGCAGTCGCCCGGTTGTGGATGGCTTCGTAGGCGGCGACGGCCGAGTCTTCGGACGCGTCCTCCGCCAAGCCCATTTTCTTGAGCAGTGTCTTCATGGTTTTGGTTTCGTCCCGTTCCGCGACGGCGGAATTGCGGTTGGAAATTGGGCGCTGACCCCGATTGTTCGGGTCGTTCGTCAGCGAAAGGCCGGCGAGCCGCAGCGGCCGGATCACGGTATAGCGGCTCTTGCCGACCATCCGGGTGCCGAGCCGCTCGCAGTCCTCCGGATCGTACTCGGTCGAGAAGAACTGATAGACCGGCGGATTCTCCGG
>CAIPGK010000523.1 GCA_903864575.1 uncultured Chloroflexota bacterium | reverse complement strand
TCTCCGGCGGCGAGGCGCAGCGGGTGAAACTGGCGACGGAGCTCTCCCGCCGGGCGACCGGGCGCACGCTCTACATCCTCGACGAGCCGACGACCGGGCTCCACTTCGCGGACATCGAAAAGTTGCTGGCGATCCTGCAGCGTCTGGTGGACGGCGGCAACACGGTGGTGGTGATCGAGCACAACCTCGACATCATCAAGAGCGCGGACTGGATCATCGACATGGGGCCGGAAGGCGGCGCGGGAGGCGGCAGGGTCGTGGCGATCGGCACGCCGGAGCAGGTGGCGGAAACGCCGGAGAGTTTCACCGGCGAATACCTGCGGCCGGTGCTGGGGTTGCCTGTCGCGGCTGCGGCGGACTGATGGGCGGCGCAACCGGAGCCTGGGTCCATGGCGAGAATCCCTGCGAGGAGCGGCTGCACGGCCCCGGGGCGAAGCCGTGGATGCGCACCGGCCTCTATTTCGGCCAGAGCCGACCGGACGGGTCGCTCATTTCCGAGGCCGAGTGGGAGCATTTCCTCGCGCATGAGGTGACGACCCGCTTTCCGGCAGGCCTGACCGTGACCCACGCCCACGGGCAGTGGGGGGCAGTCGGCAGCGTGGTGCGCGAGCATAGCCGGATCGTGGTGGTGATCTACCCAGCCGAGAAGGCCGAAGCGAGCAGCCTCTTGCTGGAGGAAATCCGCGGCGCCTACGTGACGCAGTTCTCGCAGGATTCGGTGATGCGCGAGGATGCCGCGCCGGTTTGCGCCTCGTTCTGAGCTGGCTGCGCGGCCGGCGCTGAGACTCCGCGCGGCCTATGGCCGGACCGATGCTGGAGCCGTTCCTCCCACGGAAGGCCGAGGTTGTGGAACTGGCATCGGCGCGCCCAGCCGTATCGGCAGCGCCAACGGCTCGCGGTGCGGGGCCGGGGCTGTATTGTCGGCGCAGTCGAGCGGGGCGTCGGGCGCGCCCTTGATCGCCGCGAGGGTGGCGAGCTGCGGAGCGTACGCGGCGCGAAGCACGGAGAAATGCTCCCATCCCGCGTCGAGGTCGGGCACGAGGGGAATGCCTTCCTCGCGCAACTGGCCGCAGGCGGCGTCGAATTCGGCGCGGGTGCAACCGGGAGTCGCCGGACCGTTGTCGGCGAACCCGAGGAAGCGTATGGCGCGGTGGGCGGCGTCCGATCCGATCCCGAGGCAGTAGGCTGCGTCCCGGTCGCCGCCGCCTTCGACGACGGACTGCCGCAATGCCGCGGCATCGAGCACCGACCAGGCGGCGGTGACCCACGAGGTTTGCGACTCCGGGGCGCGAAGGATGAGGTTGGCGACGAGGCTGCCGTGATTCTTTCCCACCCGGCCGAACCACTTGGACCAGTCCTTCCAGCGCTCGTCCCCGGTCCGGCTGTGCTGGATGGACACCAGTACCTCGGGTCCGCAGCGGGCTCCTCCGGTTTCGGTCTCGAGGTCGGTAACTGCCTGCTCGGCGTTGAGAAAGGTCGAGAAGATCACCGGCAGGTAGCCGATCAGCAACGCGGAAACGGTGGTCGTCGCGAGAGCTTCGAAGACGGAAAGCGAACTGCGCGGCAGATCCTGAAGGGAGGCGAACCCGAGGGTGGAAAGGGCCGAACCGGAGTCGATCAGGGCGGACGCGACCCCGTGCGGCGAGAGGTCCTTGCCGCCGACGGCCCAGAACATCATGGCGAATCCGAAGCCATTGAGGAACATGACGGTCCCGTAGATGGCCAGCAGACCGAGCGGTCCGAACATCGGGTAGAGGGTGCTGCGGGTCTCCGGGTCGACCCGCTTGCCAATTGCCAGAAAGATGGCCTGCGTGGAGCGAAAGACGATCCTCCCCATCAGGTGATGCTGCGCGCCGGGAATCATGAAGGCCCGGATCGCGCTCAGGCAGGACCAGACCGCGATGACGGCCCCTGCGATGAAGGCGACGACATGCAGCAGGTCCAAAGTCCGAGGCTCCTCATGCGATCGTCACATTGGCGGCTGGAAGCATAGCCGCCTGGGGACCGGGCTACCCGATGGCCCGGTCGAGGTCGATCGTTCCGGTCGCGATGGCCTCGCGGGTCATCGCCATCGTGTCCCGGATGCCCTGCGCCATCGGTCGCCACCGTGTCGGGCCGATGGCGTCGTCGAGCGAGGATGCGTCGAGAGCCTCCGGGAAGAAGAGCGGGTCCGGTTCGTGGGTAATGCGCCCCGCAGCGGAGGGTTCATTCGCGACGATGGCGGCGACGATGTCGTCCATGCGGGCGACTGCTCCGCCAAGGTTGCAGACCGGCGCACCCTCGGGCATCGTCCGCGACGCCTGAATGAAGGCGGCGGCGGCGTCCTCGGCGTGCTGATACATGGCGGTTCCGCCGAAGCCGATCCGGTATTCGCGCCCGGCAACTGCCGCGACCATTGCCTTCGTCGGCGTGGCCGAGATGCCCTGATCGCGGGTGGGACCGTAGACGAAGAAGGGCCGTAATCCGATGCTGCGAACCTTCCAGTCCTGCCAGCAGACGCGCGCCCATTCTTCGTTGGCGACCTTCGTCACCCCGTAGAGGCTGGCCGGAGCGAGCGCTGCGTCCGGGGCGAGCCGTCCCGGCGGATACATCCGCGCGGGGCCGTAGGCGGCGACCGAACTGGCATAGACGACCCCGTTGATGCGGTCCGCGTGGGTTCTGGCCGCCTCGAAGGCGACGGCTGTACCGACCACGTTTACCCGCGCTCCAAGCACGGGATCGGCGAGCACAAATGGATGGACCAGCGCGGCAAGGTGCAGCAGGTTGGTGACGCCATGGGCCCGGATGGCCGCGTCCAGAGCGTCGGCGTCGGTCACGTCGCCCCGGACGAAGCGGACCTCGGCCAGTTCCGCCGGCGCGATGATTTGCTCCATCCGGTGGGGGCGCTCGCCGAGGTCATAGCTGACGACTGTGGCCCCCTCGAGGACGAGCTGCCGAGCCGCCCACGCGCCAATGCAGCCGAACGCTCCGGTAATGAGGAAGGTTTCCTGCGTGGGGGGCATCGTCGCTCCGCGGTGACTCCGTTCGCGCCGGTCAGGGGAGGCAGTGTCGCACGGCGGCGGCGGCAATTGCGCCGGGGCGCATCGCCGCGTGGTGGTTGCGGCGGCGGCGGTGGTCACGGGCGAGGCGGCGACCCCAGATCGCGCGGATACGGGATGGAGAGGATCGCCTCGACCGCAG
>CAIPGK010000522.1 GCA_903864575.1 uncultured Chloroflexota bacterium | reverse complement strand
GCGATACCGAGCATCTGGCTGGCGCTTCCCACCGACGTCCTCGATATCAATGGCTACAAAGCCGCCCATCCGATCCGGCAGGGACTCGATCTCCAGGGCGGTCTTCAGGTGGTCCTGCAGGCGCAACCGGTTTCGGGCCAGGAGCTTGACAAGGACACCCGCGAGGGAACACGCGCCACGCTCGAGCGACGGGTCAACGGGCTGGGCGTATCGGAACCGCTCATCCAGATTCGGGGCAGCGACCAGATCATCGTGGAATTGCCGGGCGTCGACGATCCGCAACAAGCGGTCGATGTGCTTCAGCAGACGGCGCTCCTCGAAATCATCGATCCGCAGGGCCAGTACCTTCCGCCCGGGACGGTCGTCGACACGACACTTGGCTTCGCAGACCGGGGCGATGCGGCAGCTACTCCGGCGGCCGCCGGAGCGACGCCGGTGGCTGCATCGAGCGACACCGGTCCCAACGGTCCGGTTTACGAAACCGTCATCAGCGGCGGCGATCTCAAGGATGCCTACGTCGCATCCGGCAATAACGGGTTCGGTCAGGTCGTCGGCTTCGAGTTGCAGGGCGACGGCGCCAGCAAGTTCTATGACTACACCAGCAGCCATCTCGGCCAGCCGATGTCGATTGTCATTGACAAGACGGTCGTGTCATCGCCTCAGATCAACGGCGCCATCAGCGACCGGGGCATCATCGAGGGCGTTCCTCCCGCAGCCGTTGCCGATCTCGTCATCCAGTTGAAGGCAGGCGCGCTCGGGGTTCCGCTGGTGCTCGCGCAGAGCCGCACCGTCGGACCGACGCTGGGCCAGGATTCGATCGACCGCTCCGTCCTCGCGGGCATCATCGGCCTTGGCACGGTCGCCCTGTTCATGATCCTCTACTACCGCCTGCCGGGGGTCATCTCGGTGGTGGCCCTGCTGATCTACACCGCGATTACCTTTTCGCTGTTCAAGCTGATCCCGGTCACGCTCACACTCGCCGGCATCGCCGGGTTCATCCTGTCCATCGGCATGGCCGTCGACGCAAACGTGCTCATTTTCGCTCGGCTCAAGGAGGAACTCCGGAGCGGTCGGCCTCTCGGACAGGCCATTGAGGCCGGTTTCGACCACGCATGGCCGTCCATCCGAGACTCGAACATTTCGACGATGATCACCACCGCGATTCTCTACTTCTTCGGTCGCTACACCGGCACATCGATCATTACCGGCTTCGCGCTCACCCTGTTTATCGGCGTGGTCATCTCGATGTTCACGGCCATCATCGTGACCCGCACCTTCCTGCGCCTGCTGGTGAGCAGCGATAAGCTCATTAACGAGCGTTTGTACTACGCGGGAACCCACGCCGCACCCGGCGCTACCGCAGCCGACTGACCAGTAGCCAACGGATTACCCCGGAGCCGCCTCCATGTTCGAACTCGCGAGCCGTCGCCGCCTTTGGTTCGCCATCTCGCTGGCGATCATCATTCCCGGCGTCATTTCCCTGCTGGTAAACGGCTTGCGCCTGGGCATCGACTTTACCGGGGGCACTCTCTGGGAAATCAGTTTCGACCAGCCCGTGACTGGAGGCCAGATCAGCTCGGTGCTGGCCGAGAACGGCTATGAAACCTCGATCATCCAGCAGACCGGAAATGCAGATGGCAACGCCTGGCTGATCCGTATTCCGGAATTGAAGGAAGGATCGCCGCAGAAGCAGGCGATCGAAACCGGTTTCGATGAGCAACTCGGCCCATTCGTCGAGCAGGAGTTTTCCACTGTCGGCGGCGCGGTTTCCTCCGATATCAGCAAGCGCTCCATCCTCGCCATCCTTATTGCGTCGGTCGGCATCCTTCTCTACATTGCCTATGCCTTTCGCAACACGCAGAATCCGTTGCTGTACGGGGCCTGCGCGCTCGTCGCGATGCTTCACGACGTACTGGTCGTTCTGGGCATTTTTTCGATTCTCGGCTGGTTGTTCAATGTCGAAATCGACGCCCTGTTCGTGACCGCCCTCTTGACCGTGATCGGTTTCTCGGTGCACGACACCATTGTCGTGTTCGACCGGATTCGGGAGAACCTGGGGCGGCACACCGACCCAACATTCGAGGGGATCGTCAACTACTCGCTCGCCCAGACCCTTGTGCGGTCTCTCAACACCTCGTTGACCGTCATCTTCACCCTCCTTGCCCTCTACCTTTTCGGCGGCGGCAGCACGCGGAATTTCGTGCTGGCCCTTCTGCTCGGCGTCATCAGCGGAACCTACTCCTCGATCTTCAACGCGAGCCAATTGCTGGTTTCCTGGGAATACGGAGAAGTCCAGAACTTCTTTGGCCGCCTCATTGGCCGCTCGCCGCAGCCCGCAGCGGTCCGCTAGCTCATGCCGGAGGCCTCGAAGCACATTGGCGTCATCGGTGGCGGGATGGCGGGTCTCACCGCCGCGCTGAGATTCTCGCAGGCCGGTCATCGCGTGACCCTGTGGGAGCGTTCACCGAGACTCGGCGGTCAGGCTGTCGCCTTCCCGGTGGCCGGTGGTGATCTCGAATACTTCTACCACCACCTCTTCCAGAGCGACCTGGACATCATTGCGCTGATCGACGAGCTGGGGATCGGAGACCGGCTCGTCTGGCTTCCGTCGAACGTGGGGTACTTCGCAGACGGCAGAATCTGGCCCCTCAACGGAGCCGCTGATCTCCTCAGACTTGGCTTCCTTCCGTTCCACGACCGGGTCCGGGTCGGCATGGTCACCGCCTACCTCCAGAAGGTTCGCAACTGGAAACCTTTCGAGGAAGTCACCGCTCACCAGTGGCTTCAACGCGCCCTTGGGAAACGTGCATACGACCGCACGCTGGGAGCTCAACTCCGCGCGAAGTTCGGTCGCTATCACGATCAGGTGGCGATGGTTTGGTTCTGGGGCAAGATCTGGCTTCGGACGACATCACGCACATCCCCGCTCGACCAGGAGAAACTCGGCTACCCGATGGGCAGCTTTAACGTCGTGATCGACGCGCTCGCGCGGGCTGCCGAGGAGGCCGGTGCGACCATTCGTGCCGGAACCAGCCCGGAGCGCCTGTCACAGCTGCCCGATGGCCGCTGGTCAGTTGAACTTTCGGGCGGCGTCGAAACTTGCGACCTCATCGTCGCGACCGTG
>CAIPGK010000521.1 GCA_903864575.1 uncultured Chloroflexota bacterium | reverse complement strand
GGAAACGTGCCGCATCCCACCACGGGCGCGGCTACGGCCGTAAACCGGAATCCGTGATCAGGTGCCGCGTCCAACCCGGTCAAGTGCTCCACAATCGGGATTCCAGCTCCCAGCAGGACGGTATGCACCGGCCGCTCCATGGCATCCATGTCGTCGATGTTCAACGAGTCGATGCCAACCAGCGCCGCACCCGCAGCACGCAGCAACATGGCCGCCGCCGCGGTCAGGAACGGATGACCCGAGAGGTACCCTGACGTTCCCCACCGGTCGGACCATCCCGTCTCGATCAGTACGGCGCGACCGGCAACCTCGATGTCATCGAAGACCTCCGGGCCGATCGCGCGATCCGCCCTGCCCCGCACGCGGACGACGACCCCCGGGACCAGCGCAATGCGGCCGAGGGGCAGACCGGCAATGTCGACGCCATCGGCGAATCGGTGGAATGGCGCGTCGATGTACGTGCCCGTGTTTCCGACCATTTCGACCTTGCTGATGACGAATTCGGCCTTACCCTGGTAGAACGGGCGCGTCTCTTCGCGAGAAAAGTAGTCGCAGACCACCGGCCCGGGCAGTCCCGGGTAGGTCGTCATGCCATGTGCGATCGGGTGGCTGAGATCGATGAGGGTTCCCGTCACACCGGTTCGCCGGGCCGCCAACCCTCGACCGTCAGATCGTGACGTTCTCCCCACTCGTTCCAGGACCCATCATAGTTGGCCCCGGGCTTGAATCCCGCACGCTCGAGGGCAAAGAGCACCGCCGTCGCAGTCACCCCGCCATTGCAGTAGGCGATGACCTGCGTACCTTCCTTGACGCCTGCATCGGCGAGCACCGCCCGGATCTCCTCTGGCGACTTCCAGCACCCGTTCGCCTGGAACATCTCCTTTGCGGGAACGGAAATCGCCGTCGGAATGTGGCCGCCCCGGCTCCCGCGCACCATCCCACCGGAATACTGGGCCGGATCGCGCGCATCCAGAATCTGGGCTCTGTGATCCTGTGTCCGTGCAAGCACGTCGTCCCATTCGGCCCGCAAGCCCTCCTGAACCGACGGCGTGAACGTCACCGCGGCAGGAGTCGTCGGCACGTTGGTAAGCGGCCGCCCTTCGGCATTCCATCGCTCGTACCCGCCATCGAGCAGGGCGACGCGATCATGGCCGTGATAGCGAAGTGCCCACCAAAGCCGGGTCGCGAAATGGCCGCCCGCATGGTCAACCACCACGACATCGGTCGCGTTGCCGATTCCACGCTCGCTCATCGCGGCAGCAAACACCGCAGGCGGAGCAATCTGGGCCGGCACCGGATTTCCGAGGTCCACGATGTCCTTCGTCCAATCCACGAACACCGACCCTGGAATATGGGACGACGCGTATTCGTCAGGAGCTCCCACATAGATGGCATCCTGCCGGCCGTTCCCGAGGTCGGTCGTCTTTACGTATCCGCGAATGTCAACGATCCGCAATCTCGGATCGTCGAGGTGCTCCTGCAGCCATGCTCCGGTAACCAGCGATCCCGGAAGGATCGATTCGATCGCCTGCTCCACCGTCCCGCTCCTCATCACGCTCGGACCGTTCCGACCTTGACACGCTGTTCGACCGCTGACTATACTCCGACACGTCGAAACGACGCGGAAGTGGCTCAGTGGTAGAGCATCTCCTTGCCAAGGAGAAGGTCGCGGGTTCGAATCCCGTCTTCCGCTCCACGAAGGTACCCCCCGGATTTGCCGGGGGGTTTTTCGTGTCTGGTCGACAGGTGGCGCGAAGCCCGGCGACCGTCGAGAATGGCGCAGACGCCGTGATCGGCAAGAATTCAGGCTCAGGCGGGCGTGGCGGAACGGCAGACGCAGCGGTCTTAAACACCGCAGGGGTAACCCGTGTGGGTTCGAGTCCCACCGCCCGTACCAGTCCGATGAGCCGCATGGGGTTGGCGAAACAGGACGAGCGCCGCGGCTCCGATTGCCTCGTACTGCCTCGACAATTGTTCGCAGGCCACATCGGACTCACATCTGGAAGCCGTCACCGCCCCCCTCGCCAGCGTGCGGATTCGGATGCATCGTCATGATTCGCGCGGAGCCGACATGCCTGGGCCTGGTTCTCCAACGCGGGTCTGCCCCGCCGGACGGCGATGACACCGAACTCCGACCGATGGCGCGAACGCGTGCTCGCTCCCGGCGCCGCCGTTTCGGCTACCCTCACCAAGACAACGCCCATACCTCGAGCGTCCAACCGGCCTGCGGCCGAGGAGTCCATGCCATGACCGAGTACTACCCGAAGCCCGGCCTGAAGATCACCATCGACCCGCGCCGCTGCATCGCCAACGCCAAGTGCACCACCGTCGCTCCCGGCATCTACGTGCTGGATGACGAAACCGGAGTCGCCGTCCTGGAAAACGAGGAGCGTGCGACCATCGAACAACTCTTCGCCGGCGCGCGCGCGTGCCCAACGCAGGCGATCATCATCGAACAGTACGGCAAACGCGTCTTCCCGCTCATCCTGACGCCGATGTGGGGCGATGGCAATCCAGTTGCGAAGGGTGACAACAACGAGTCGCCCGAGTAGCCGGGTTTCCGGCGATTCGCCCGCTCGCGAAGTCGTGGGAGGAAGTTTGATGAATCGATCGGACGTTTGCGCGTCGTCGCGCCGCGCAGCTGCAATAGCGGTCCTTGCCCTTCTCTCGCTGGTCCCGGCCGCGGGAGCGCGGCAGGCCACCCCTGTGGCCGCTCCCGCTGTCCCGGCCTGGACCCAGTTCGCCGTCGATGGTCTCGTCGCCCGGACAATCTCGGATGGCGCGTGCCCAGACATCGAGATCGACGGCGCCGCCGTCCCGATGACGCAGCGCGCCGCGCCCGACGCGAACTTCGCCACCGCCGTCTGCGAGGCGCCCATACCCGAGGGCGCGATGTCCGCCTCCATTTCGGGGCAGGCGCTGCATCTGCTGCCGAAATCGTTCACCCGGGTTGCCATCGTCGGCGACACGGGATGCCGGATCGCCCCGGACTGGGTGCAGGATTGCGCCGATCCAGAGCAATGGCCGCTCGCGGAAATCTCCCGCCAGATCGCGGCCTGGCAGCCGGATGTCATCCTCCACGTCGGCGATTATGTCTACCGGGAAGCAGCCTGTCCCGTGGGCAACGCCGGCTGCGCCGGATCGCCCTTCGGAGATACAAGCGCCACCTGGGACGCTGACTTCTTCGGCCCAATGGGATCATCGCTCGCCGCTGCCCCGTGGATCTTCCTCCGCGGCAATCATGAGAACTGCGACCGTGAAGGCATGGGCTGGTTCCGATATCTCGACCCTGGCGCCATGCCGTTAACCTGCCAACCCTTCACCGAACCCTTCAAACTCCCGGTGGATGGAATCAACGTCATCATCATGGACACGGCGGCTGTCGGGGACGTCAAGACCACGCCAGAGCTGAACTCCGAGTTTGCGCGGCAGTTCGCGAAGGTCGCAGAAATGACCACTCCCGGCTCCTGGCTGCTTACCCACAAACCCGTCGCGGGCGGCATCCTGCGCCTCAACAAGGCCGAGCACTACGTGTCCTACGCCACCGTGCGCGAGGCCGTCGACAATACCCTCCCGGATGGCATCCAGGTTGTGATCTCGGGCCATATTCACCTTGCTGAAGCCGTCCTCTTCGAAGCTGACTCCGGGCGCCCCGCGCAGATCATCGCCGGCCACGGTGGAACCTTGCTCGATCCCGGCGAAACGGCCACGTTCAGCGGCGAATTGCTCGAGAATCCCGAGGTCGACGCCGGACTGATCGGCGCATCATATGGCTGGATGACCCTCGTGCCGGAAGGTGACCGCCTCACCGCCACAGCCATTGCCGTCGATGGTGGTCAGCTGTTCAGGGTTTACCTGCCCTATCCTGCTGCCACAGAGTAGGCCCCAGCTCCATGGAGACGTCCTGCCCAACGGATGGGACGTCTCCTCCAGACGAATTGATGTTCCCGCTCGGAGCGGACACGTCACCCCTGCTCGATCCGGAAATCCAGGAACCGGGCGACGAATCCGGCCCGCTCCGGCGAGGCGGCCATCGGTCCGACCTTCACGGTGGCGCCCATCGGCAGGTACGCCGTACGCATCATCGTCCAGGGTTCTCCCGGCCGTGACCAGAAGATTTCGAGCGTATCGCCGGACCGGGTGACCCGGAAGCGCATGCGGTCCGGCAGTCCGGGCACCGGGGTGACCGACCAATCAGAATACTCCCGGGTGACGACCACGCTGGCGAACTGGCGGTCTTCGAAAAACTCGATCCCGCACTTCATCCAGCGCTCCTCGTCGACCCTGACCATGAGTCCCGCCTGATCGTAAAGCGTCTCGTACCTGCCCTCGACCTCCACCGTGGCGCTGAAATCTCCAGACACCTCGTGCGCCCGGAAATGGCCATCGTCCCGGATGAACCCGTACTGCGTCCTGCGCCAGAAATCGCAGCCGTGTGCGGTCTCCAGCGTCAGGCTCCCGCTCTCCTCACTCCACCGGGGTGGCTCGTTGATCCAGATCGCCATGTCGATGCTCCTTCTCCTGCCTGCCGTTGCATCGGCTCTATCGGAAAGACAATCGGCCCCGGCGCCCGTGCGCCGGGGCCGAATCGTTCACCAGCGAACGCTGGGGGAGTTGATTAGTAGTCCATCCCGCCCGGCATCGACGGCATCGCGGCTTCCTTCTCCGGCTTGTCGGAGATGAGGGCCTCGGTGGTCAGGATCATGCCCGCGATCGAGGAGGCGTTCTCCACGGCGGAGCGAGTGACCTTCGCCGGGTCGATGATTCCAGCCTCGACCATATCGACGTACTTTTCGGAGATGACGTCGTAGCCGATGTACGGGTTCTTCTTGGCGGCCTGAGCCTGGCGGACCATCTCGATCACGACAGCGCCATCCTTGCCAGCGTTGGCGGAGATCCCGCGCAGGGGCTCCTCCAGCGCCCGCTTCAGGATCATGACGCCGGTCTTGATGTCGCCCTCGGCCTTGACGTCCTCGAGCGAGTTGATGGCGTTGATGAGCGCCACGCCGCCGCCCGGAGCGATGCCTTCCTCGACTGCGGCGCGGGTCGCGCTCAGCGCGTCCTCGACCCGGTGCTTCTTCTCCTTCAGCTCGGTCTCGGTCGCCGCGCCGACCTTGATGACGGCAACGCCGCCGGCCAGCTTGGCGAGCCGCTCCTGCAGCTTCTCGCGATCGAAGTCCGACGTCGTGGTCTCGACCTGCGAGCGGATCTGCTCGATCCGACCCGTGATCGCGCTCTCCTCGCCCGCGCCCTCGATGAAGGTGGTGTTGTCCTTGGTGGCAACGACGCGGCGAGCGGTGCCGAGGTCCTCGATGCCGGCGCTGTCGAGGCGGCGGCCGACTTCCTCGGAGATGACCTGACCACCGGTCAGGATGGCGATGTCCCGGAGCATTTCCTTGCGGCGATCACCGAAGCCCGGCGCCTTCACCGCGAGGACATTGAGGGTGCCGCGGAGCTTGTTGACCACCAGGGTCGCCAGCGCCTCCCCATCGACATCCTCGGAGATGATCACCAGCGGGCGGCGCGCCCCGGCGACCTTCTCGAGCACCGGCAGGATGTCCTGGATCGAGGACACCTTCTTGTCGGTGATGAGGATCATCGGATCTTCCATTTCGGCTTCCATCCGCTCCGTGTTGGTCACGAAGTACGGCGAAAGGTAGCCGCGGTCGATCTGCATACCCTCGGTGTACTCGGTCTCGAACTCGAGACCCTTGGACTCCTCGACGGTGATGACCCCGTCCTTGCCCACCTTCTCCATGACCTCGGCGATAAGCTCGCCGATGCCGCGGTCGGCGGCGGAGATGGAGGCAACCTGGGCGATCTCCTCCTTGCCCTTCACCGGGCGGGCCATGTCGAGAATCTTGGCGACGACCGCGTCGGACGCCTTGTCGATGCCCTGCTTCAGCAGCATCGCATTGGCGCCGGCGGCCACGTTGCGCATGCCCTCATGAACGATGGCCTGCGCGAGCACCGTCGCGGTGGTGGTGCCGTCACCAGCAACGTCGTTGGTCTTGGTGGCAGCTTCCTTAAGGAGCTGGGCGCCCATGTTCGCGAAGTGATCGTCGAGCTCGATCTCCGTCGCCACAGTCACGCCGTCGTGGGTGACGGTCGGGGCGCCGAACTTCTTGTCGAGAGCGACGTTTCGGCCCTTCGGCCCAAGCGTGGTCTTGACCGCATTGGCCAGAATGTCGACGCCCTCCTTCAGGGAAGCGCGCGCGGCCTCGTTGAACTCAATCATCTTCGCCATTGTGGAAAAACCCTCCGTGCAGTGTGTCGCCGTCCGGAATCCGGTCGGCCCATGCAAGACCTGTAATCGACCTTTAGCTGACGATCGCCAGAATGTCCTTCTCGGACAGGATCAACAGCTCTTCGTCTTCGAGCTTGAACTCGGTGCCCGCATACTTCGCAAACAGCACCTCGTTGCCGACCTCGACATCCAGGGAGATGCGCTTGCCTTCGTCATCCTTGCGGCCTGCGCCGACGGCGACGACGGTACCCCGCTGCGGCTTCTCCTTGGCAGTGTCCGGCAGCACGATGCCCGACTTGGTGGTCTCCTCGCGGCCAGCAGGCTTCACGACCACGCGGTCGCCGAGCGGCTTGAGAGCAGTCTTGGCCATCCCTTGCATACCTCCTGAAACAGACGTTCCCAATCACCACACCACGCCCCCGATGGGCCTGGCTGCATCAGTTCCGCCGGTGAATTTACCATACCGATTAGCACTCTGCAAGGTCGAGTGCTAATCGTCGATGGCCGGCCAGCGAGGGGCCTCATGCTAGAATCCCGGCGTCAAAATGCGGGTTCTCGCTGCCCGCCTCGTGCGTCCCGAATGACGCATGTTTCGCCCGCTACATTCCGGAGGTTCAGGTGTCCGCTTCTGCCAGGCGCTCGCCCGCCGACTTCACGGCCGCGCGCGTCCGCAACCTCGCCCCGTCGCCAACACTCGCCGTGTCCGACAAGGCGCGCCAGTTGAAGGCGCAGGGTATCGATGTCATCGACCTCGGCGGCGGCGACCCGGACTTCATCACCCCGGAGCACATCCGACAGGCTGCCATCGACGCCATGAACGCAGGCGACACCCACTATGTCGCCTCTCCCGGCATCCCCGCCCTGCGGAAGGCCATCGCCAGGAAACTGCTCGAGGACAACGGCATCGATGTCGATCCGATGGGCGGGGTGGTCGTCACACCCGGCGGCAAGCAATCGCTCTTCGAGGCGACGCTCGCGCTCGTCCAGGAGGGCACGGACGTGCTCATTCCCGAGCCCGCCTGGGTCTCCTACGTTCCAATGGTCGACCTCGCCGGAGGCCGCGCCGTTCCCGTTTCGCTGGACCCGAATGACCGCTTCCGAATCACCACGGAAGCGCTCGAATCGGCCTGGACCCCGGCCAGCAGGGTGATCATCATCTGCTCGCCCAACAATCCAACCGGCCGCGTTCTCGGCCTGGACGAATTGCAGGCTCTCGCCAATTTCGCCATCGAGCGCGATCTGCTCGTCTTCTCCGATGAGATGTACGAGAAGATCCTCTACGACGGCAACACGCACACGAGCATCGCCACCCTGCCTGGCATGGCCGAGCGAACACTCATCTTCAACGGAATGTCCAAGGCCTATGCGATGACCGGCTGGCGTCTCGGCTACGTGGCGGGTCCGAAGCCATACATCTCCCAGATCGAGAAGGTCCACAGCCACTCAGCCACCTGCGCCACCTCCTTCGTGCAGGCCGCGGGCGTGGTCGCCCTGACCGGCCCGCAGGCCTTCATCGGCGAGATGGTCGCCGCCTGGGATCGCCGCCGGTTGGCCATCTCCTCCGGTCTCTCCTCGATCAAAGGCATCTCCTGCCCGCCAGCCGAAGGCGCCTTCTACGCCTTCGCGGATATCCGCGAAACAGGCATGACCTCGACTGAACTGGCCGATCTGGTCCTCCGCGAAGCCCATGTTGCCTTCACCCCGGGAATTGCCTTCGGCGATTCCGGCGAAGGTCATATCCGGCTCAGTTTCGCCACCAGCGATGACCTTCTCGCCGGCGCGGTTGAGCGCATGGGCGCGGTGCTGGGTTTCAGGTAACGGGTTCAACGAGCGCCGGCGCGGCCTCGCCCGGCGGATAAACGCGCGAGCGCACATGCACAGCAGGGAGGATCGGAATCGACCATGAACATCGAACGACGGCTCCAGGAACTCGGCATCGAACTGCCTCAGCCGGTCAGCCCGGTCGCCACCTACGTCCGCTGGGTGCAGTCCGGAAACCTGCTCTACATCTCCGGCACCGGCCCCTCCGATGGTTCCGAGCGCGGAAAACTTGGGGAAAATCTCACGCTCGAAGAGGGCTACGCGGCCGCCCGCGAGGTGGGCCTGCAGATCATCGCTACCGCGAAGGACGCCCTTGGCGATCTTGACCGGGTGAAGCGGGTCGTCAAGATCCTCGGCATGGTCAACTCCGCCCCGGACTTCGGCGATCAACCGCGGGTCATCAACGGCTGCTCCGATCTCATGGTGGAGGTCTTTGGCGAAAACGGTCGTCACGCCCGCTCGGCTGTCGGATTCGTCGCGCTTCCGGGCCAGATTTCGGTGGAGATCGAGGCCATCTTCGAGGTCGAATGACACGGGGAGCGGAAAGGATGCGCTAAAACCGCTACACTCCCGTCAGCAACTTCGGTAGCCGGGGATCGCCCATCGAGCGGTCCCCGGCCCTGTTTACCCCATCGTTCCGATGGCTCGATGACCCGCCGACACTGGCCAGGCAAAGGACCGACCCAAGCATGGACCCAAAGCGCTTTCCCGTCACCCGCGAGGGCTATGAACGGCTCGTCAAGGAACTCGAACACCTCAAGGAGGACGAGCGCCCGCGCATCATCGCGTCCGTCGCCGAAGCCCGCTCCCATGGCGATCTGCGTGAAAACGCCGCGTATGATGCCGCCCGCCACGATCAGGCAATGCTCGAGAAAAAAATCTCGGAACTCGAGCAGATGCTGAAGAATCACATCATCATCGAGCATGACCCGGCGACCGCCGGCACGGTTCGACTCGGCTCCACCGTCGTGGTCGAGATCGAGGGCGATGAGGAGCGATACACCATCGTCGGCGCGCTCGAAGCCAAGCCGACCGAGGGCCTGATCTCCAACGAATCCCCGGTCGGCAAGGCCCTGCTGGGCAAGCGCGTCGGTGACGACGCCATCGTCGCCTCGCCG
>CAIPGK010000520.1 GCA_903864575.1 uncultured Chloroflexota bacterium | reverse complement strand
GTCGGCCAGATGCGATCGGCGGCCACCATCAGCAGTGCGATCGCCGCCACCGCGACCCAAACCCAACCTGCTGACGGCACGTCAGCGACCAAACGCGACAACGCGTCGGGCATCGCTGCTGGAAAGCCAAATCCCCCCAGCGATTGCTTTGACCAGTGCTCGGCGCGGCGCCGCGAGAATAGTCCATCTCAACCTGATACCCCTATTGACCCTTGTCCCTTCGGCAGAAAACATCTGCCCATAGATCGTCCCGACACCCACTCTTGCACCGTACAGCATCTTCTCTCGTTGCACAATGAGAGTTCACATCATGCCATATGTTTCGCGCGATGAAATCGTTTGCATCGGTTCCCGCTCGTTCTGAGTGTCACCCCTTGTGATTGATCCTGAATTGCCTCTTTTTGGTTGGGGAGCCAGAGCGCTTGAACCCTCGCTACCGGGCCGCCTCCGGCGCGATGTTGAAATTGTCCCGGAACAGGTTCTCCGGGTCGTACGTCCCCTTGATCTCCCGCAACCGCGCGAGCGTGGCAGGGGGGAAGGCGTCGTGGATGCGCTCGGGGCGCTGATCGGTCTCGAAGTTCAGGTACAGCCCCTCGCAGAGCGGGTGGATCTCGCGGTCCCAGATGGCGTCGAGGCGCGCGCGGTCGAACCCCATCGCGGAGATGGAGAAATTAGCGCTCCGGTGGGCGTAGGCCGTGGCGTCCGGGGCGATGTCCGATACCGCGCCCCCGACCGAGCGGATCTGGAAGAAGTAAACCTGCCCGCTCCGCAGCAACCGCTCGCAGGCGGCGGCCACCTCCGGGGTGATATGCCGCACGAAGCCCGCCCGCGCCGCCGGGTCGCCCTGCCCGTCGTGCGGGGCGTCCGAGGCGTTCTGCATCACCGCGGCATAGGTGGCGATGGAGAGCTGGTGATCCAGCAGCGGCGCGGCGGCGGCCAGCGACTGGAATCGCTCCACCACCACCTCCGGGTCGGATGAATCGACCATCGCCATCACCTGCGCGGCGGTCTGCCGGCCCCGCCGGGGCGGCCCCATCACGAGGAAACTGGTCAGATCGCGCGGGGATGCCTCCACCAGCGCGCCCCATCGTTCGAGGAACCCGGCGATGTCCTCCGCGTCGAAGACGAGCGTTCCGAATCCCACCTCCCCAACCGGGTCGGCCTCGAACTCGAAGGCGGTCACCACCCCCATGTTCGCCCCGGCCCCGCGAATCGCCCAGAACAGGTCCGGGTTCTCCTCCGCGCTGGCGCGGACGAGGCTCCCGTCGGCCAGCATCACCTCGGCGGCGCGGAGGTGGTCGATGGTCAGGCCGTGCTGCCGCGCCATCCAGCCGATGCCGCCCGCCGTCGCCAGCCCGCCCGCACCGACGCCGCCGTAATCCCCGGAACTGATCGCCAGCCCGTGCGGGGCGAGCGCGAGCGCGATGTCCTTCCACCGCGCGGCCGGTCCGACCCGCACCCGCCGCCGCTCCGGGTCGATCACCTCGATCGCGTTCATCGCGCCGAGATCGATCACGATCCCGCCGTCATTCGTCGAGCGCCCCGAGATGCCGTGGCCGCCGCTGCGGATCGCGAGCGGCACGTCGCGGTGGCAGCGTGCATAGGCGAGCGCCTCGGCCAGTTCGGCGGGCGTGCGCACCGGCAGCACCAGCCCCGGCGCCCCGCCGCGCATGTAGGTGGAGCGGACCTTCGCGTAGCCGTGATCGCCCGGCTCGATGGCGGACGCCGCCAGCGGCGCGGGTATGCCCTCGTAGTCGATGCCCGGCCGCCGCTTCGTCAGCGCCGCCGCCTTGCGGAGACTCCCCGCCGCGAACCCGCCGGGAACGGCACGCGCCGCCGCCTCCCGCAGCGCCGGGGCCACCAGCCCCATGAAGCCCTCCATCATGCCCGGATCGTCGGCCATGATGATGAACGTCCCGATCCCGTCCTCGGTGACCATCGGCAGCAGGTCCTCGACCCACGCCTCGGGCGGGCCATTCAGCGCCCCGCCGCGCTGGGAGGCGAAGCGCCCGGAGATGTTCAGCAACCGGCGAATCTCGCGGGGATCCCGCCCCGCCTCGATGGCCGCGGCATCGATGACCGCATTCCCGCGCGCGAGGTCTCCCGGTTGCAGGTAGGGCAGCGAGGGCAGCCAGCCATCGGCGAGGCGGCCGGTCAGCCGCAACATCCGCGGCTTGTAGGCTCCCAGCAGGATGGGGATGTCGTGGGCCGGCGCGGGGCCGCGCTTCGCGCCCAGCACCCGGTGGTGCTCCCCGCCGATGGAGAGCGAGGTCCGCTCCGAGACATCCCACAGCCCGCGGATGATGTCGATCGCCTCCTCCAGCGCATCGACCGCCTCGCCCGGCTCAAGGCGCGTCCCGCCCATCGCCGCGATCGGGTCCCAGAAGGCGCCCGCGCCAAGCCCGAGTTCCATCCTGCCCCCTGCCAGCAGGTCGAGACTCGCCGCCGACCGCGCCAGCACCGCCGGCGGCCGCAGCGGCAGGCAGTGGACGTTGCCGGCAATCCGCACCCGCTCCGTCCGTGCGGCGACCCACGACATGAGGGTCCAGGTGTCGAGGAAATCGGGCTGGTACGGGTGATCCTGGAACGTAACGAGGTCGTACCCCAGCGACTCGCTGAGTCGGGCGAGCTCCACCACCCGCTCCGGGTTGCCCGCCGACGGGGTGATGAAGGTTCCGAATTGCAGGGAATGACCGTAGTTCATGCGTGGCTGGCTCCGGTGCGGACGAACGCTGGGACAAGTGTAGCCATGCCCCCTACTCCGCGTTCTCGTTCCCCCAGTCCGCGCATGGCCCCCACAGTCCGATCCCGTTTTTCCGCGCGAAAGCCTGCGCCGACCCGATCGGCTCCGCATACTTCACGTTCGGCGGGATGATCAGCCGCACCCCGTGGCCGCTGCGGACGATATTCTCGTTGACGAGGTAGGGAACCCCGTTCCGCTCCATCCACACCTGCCGCAATTCCCGGCCGTACTTGTCCCGGTTCTGCGCGTCCGCCTCGAGATAGACGCGCGACCCAACCGGCGCCACCGTGGCCAGCCAGCGCGCCGCCTCCTTCGAATAGCACTCGACCGGGAAGGCCGTCTCCGGGGCGTCCACCAGCAGGATGCGCACCTTTTCCGCGCGGCCGTCATCGTAGAGGACCTCGATGCTGTCGCCATCCGCGATCCGGGTCACGGTGGCGGGCAGCGCCGAAACCGGAACCGCGGCGATCCACAGCGCGGGAACCATGCCGGTGCGGTCCACGCCCTCCGGGGTAGGCGTCCGGGCGAATGGCCCCACGTTCGGCAAGGCGCGCTCGACCCGCTCGTTCGCCTGCTGGAGGACCGGATCGAGCCACCCGCCCTGTATGGCGATCAGGATGATGACCGCCAGCACCACACCGGTAACCAGCAGACGAAACAGCCGCTTCAGCATGGGATCGCTACGGCAGTTGACGGATCCACGGGGCCTCGTCACCGATGGTCGTCGGCTCGCCGTGGCCGGGGTAGACCGCCGTCCCGGCCGGGAAATCGAGCAACCGCCGCAGGGTGGCGTTCATCACCCGCTGATCCGAGCCGGGAAGATCGGTGCGCCCGTGACCGTTCGGGAAGAGCACGTCGCCTGAGAGCAGCAGCCCGTCCGGTTCGCTCCAGAGCGCGATGTGCCACGGCTCGTGTCCCGGCAGGTGGAGCACCCGGAACGTCCGGTCGCCGAGGGTCACGGTGTCGCCCTCGTCCACCAGTCGGTCCGGAGTCATCGGCGGCACCGGAATCGGGATCGGGCCGAGCAGGGCCTTCGGGTGCTCCAGCCGATCCACCGCCTCCCGGTGGGCGATGACGGGCACGCCGAACGTCTCCTGCATGGCCAGCGCGTCGGCCACATGATCCCAGTGGGTGTGGGTGATGAAGACGTTGCGGATCGTCCAGCCGCGATCCTTCGCCATCCGGGCGATGCCCTCGGTCACGCCCTGCGGCGCGTCGATGACGAGGGCGTCTCCGGTGGCCTCATCGACGACGAGATAGGCGTTTGTGGCAACCGGGCCACCGGTGAAGGTCTCGATGCGAAGACTCATGTCCGTCATTGCTCCGTCGTCCGCGCTCACGCCCGTTCCGACTTCCCGCGCGCCTCGGCGGCCTCGCGCTCGGCCTCCGCCTCCATGATCTGCTCGCCGATCGACTCCGGCTGGCCCGAGACTTCGTCCCGCACCACCGGCAGGCCATCCGCGCCGATCTCGACCGCCCCGGGTTCGGGTTTCAGCTCCGGTTTCGGCGGTGGGGCGGCGTTCGCGTCCATGCCGCGCTCCCACACCGGCCCGTCCTGCCCTTCCACCGCGACGCCCAGCCGGCCGAGCAGATCGGCGCACCACGCCGCCCGCCACGGGCGGGGATCGACCGGCTGCCGGGGCGCGTGGGAATCCGACCCGCAGGAGACCAGCAGGCCGCGCTCCGCGGCGACATTCCGGTAATGCGCCGTCTGATCGTCGGTGTAGGAGCGGTAATGGGCCTCGATGCCGTCAACCGCGATGCCCTCGGCGAGGATCCGATCCAGATCCTCCTCGGAAAGAATGCCCACCGCATCCGCCCGCCCCGGGTGAGCGATGACGGCGAGGCCCCCGGCGGCGTGAGCGGCGTCCACCACCCGGCCGAGCGGTTCATCGGCGGTGAAGGTTCCCCCGAGTTCGGCCACCAGCTCCGCGGCATCCTTCAGCCCCCGCGCGTGACCCTCGCGGATCATCGAAATGAGGACGTGATAGGGCCACATGGGCCGCCCCGCCGTGACCTCCTCGAGGGAGGAGAGCGCGCGGCCGGTTGTCTCGACCCGGCGGCGGGCGTCCTCGGCGGCGTTCATCAGGGCCGCGTCGAGATCGGCCAGCACGGAACGGAAGGGGCGCGCCGCCTCATCCGCCCGGTCCGGGGCGATGCCGTAGACGAGGACGTGCAGCTGCCGCCCACCCCACCGGCTCGTCACCTCCACGCCGGGAATGACCGCGATGCCGCGCTTCGCCGCCCGGCGCATCACCTCGGCGACGGACCGCTGGGTGTCGTGGTCGCAGACCGCGGCGACTGCGAAATCATTGGACGCGAGATGGTCGACCAGCGCGGCTGGCGTCCATGCGCCGTCGCTGGCGAGCGTGTGTAGGTGAAGATCGACGCGGGCATCCGGCGCAAGCGGCGCGGCAGGATAGCCAAGGGGTTGAAGATCGGTCATCGAGGCCTCCGGCGACGGGCAGGCTCGCCATCGTCAGCGAGCGCCCGGTCATGCCGGGGATGATGACCTAGCGGCGCGCCCGGCGTCCATTGTCGGCGCCGGGCGCGGGTGGATGCGGACTACTCGACCGGGGGAACCAGGCGGAGCGCATCGCACCGGCTGCTGGAGCCGTAGTGGGCAGTATCCGGCAGGTCGATCGGCCCGAACATTACGTGGATCGGGGTCACGATCGCGTGCCAGCCGTCGGGATCGATGGAGTAGTAGATCCATTGAGCCTTGCGCCGCGCCCTGACAAGTCCGGCGTCCCGCAGCTTGCGCAGGTGGTAGGACACGAGCGGCTGGGGAAGTTCCAGTTCGTCGATGATCTCGCACACGCAGGTCTCGGAATCCATCAACAGGCTGAGGATCCGGAGACGATTGCGATCTGACAGAAAGCGCAGGGTCTCCACCACGGAGTCGAAATCCGCATCGTCTCGGATCGCTACAGCACGTTCGGCTGCCACAGGACTACTCCCCTTCTCGATATGCAGCCCTCGCCGCACCATTCGAAGCTACCCCGAATCACCCCGTTCGGGCATGGTCGTTGTCGTATGGACCCGAACGCATGCTACCACGTTGTAACGTGTTTGCAACGATCCCTGTCGGTTTTTTCATGGATCTGAAACACCGTGCGCCACTGTGTCGATCGGAGTCCGGGGCCCGCATCGCCGGATGCATGTCGCCATCCCGGTTCGCGGCGCACCGGATCATGGGCCGTTGTGTACACCATCGTCGTCTGTTATACTTCGTCCCGTACATGCGTTCGCCCTTTCCCCGGAGTCGCACCGTGGCCGAAATGACGCACATCGGCGGGATTCACGTCCCTGTCACCAGCCACGACGCCGATCCGGGCGACCGCCGCGGCGCGCGCGAGCGGTTGCAGCCGTGGTGGGACGCCGAACGGATCGAGCGGTCCCGGATCGTCGTCGCCGGAGCGGGGGCAATCGGGAACGAACTCATCAAAGGGCTCGCGTTGATCGGCGTCGGGACGATCCTCGTGATCGACCTCGACACCATCTCCCCCAGCAACCTCTCCCGCTCGGTTCTGTTCCGCGACGACGATGTCGGCCAACCGAAGGCGGTCGTCGCCGCCCGCCGCGCGATGGAGTTGAACCCGGCTGTGACGGTGATTCCGGTCGTCGGCGATCTTCGCCGCGATCTTGCCCTCTCGACCATGCGCTCGGCCGATCTCGTGCTGGGCGCGCTCGACAACATCGAGGCCCGCTTCACCCTCAACCGCCGCACCCGCCTCGCGGGCGCCCCCTACATCGACAGCGGCATCTCCGACACGCAGGCGCAGGTCAGCCGATTCATTCCGGGGGTGGGCGCATGCTACGAATGCGTCTTCACCGAGGGCATGCGCCGCCGCTTCACCGAGCGGTATTCCTGCACCGGTCTCGTCCGCCGGATCCCGGACCGCGCCGTGCCGACCACCATCGTCGGCGCGTCGATCGCCGCGGCGCTGCAGGTCCAGGAGGCGCTCGCCTTCCTGCACAACTCGGCAGGCGGCCTGCAATCCGGCCAGCGCATCACCGTCCTGCTCGACGCCTACCGCCAGTTCATCGACGATCTTCCCATCGACCCCGACTGCATGGCTCACGTCCTCCCGGTCGCCCCGGAGCATCGACTCGATGCAGGCCCGGAGTCGCTCACCCCCGCCGCCCTCGCATCGGCGGCCGGCGACCCGGACGGTGGAGTCGATCTCGGCTTCGACATCGTGGAAGCCTTTCACTGCCCATCCTGCGGAGCAGGCGCGGATCAGCCGGTTTGCCGGCCTGCCGCGCTCGTTTTCGAGGACGAGGCAATCTGTCCCGGCTGCGGCGGGGAGCGGCAGGTCCGTCTCACCGCCGACATCTTGCCGGATTCCCCGGCCCGCAACCGCCCGCTCGCCACGCTCGGCGTGGCCGCGCGGGAAATCCTGCGGGCCGGCACAACCTGGGTGGAAATCGGTGGTCCCGATCCGTGGGGAGCGCCGTCCACAGTTCATCTGGCGCACGGGGATGGCTGATCCCCGCGAGCGTCACGGAAAACCCGTCGTCCCGTTACCCTACCCATCGAGGAGGTCCCGGCAATGAGTCAACTCGACGTCACCATCCGCACCGCCAACGGCGACCGCAAGGCGGAAATCCAGGTCTCCCCGGAAGTGACCGTTGGCGAACTGCTCGCCTCGGCGAAGCAGCAGTGGGCGCTGCCCGGCACCTACGAGTACAAGCTCCGCAGCGAGCGCCTCGGCCGCGAACTACGCCCGACCGATACCCTCGGCGCGGTCGGCATTGCCGCGGGCGATCGCCTGGAGATCCTCCAGTTCTCCGACGCGGGCTGCCGCTGATGGCCGCCGCCGATCCCCGCCGCGTCCGGCTCCAACAGGAGCACGACCGCCTCAAGGCATGGTGCGCCGAGCGCGCTCATGCCGTCACCCTGCTCAAGGCCGAAGGCTCGCCCCCCACCCGCTACGAACTCCGCTTCCTCTGCGACAGTCCGATGGACCTCGGAGCGAACGGGAAACACTCGCTGTCGTCGAGCCAGACCCTGCACGTCCAACTCGGGGGGAACTACCCGTTCCAGGCGCCGACCGTCATCGTCTCCACGAAGGTTGTCCACCCGAACATCTGGACCAGCGGGCAGGTCTGCCTCGGCCATTACTGGACCGCCCAGCGCTCGCTCGACCAACTCGCCGACATGATGTGGCGCGTCCTTGTCTGGGACCATGACGTGACCAACCCGGACAGCGCGGCGAACGGCATCGCCGCACGCTGGTACTCCGAACACCGGGCGCTCGCGCCCTTCGACCGCCTCGATCCGAGGGAACCGAAATCGGAAAAGACCGCCGACCCTGCGGAGCCGCCCGCGCCCGTCCAGCGCATCGTCTGGAACTCCGGAGGCTGATCCGCGACCGATGGTCACCTGGACGCAGATCACCATCGTCGAGCCGCTTCCGCACGACCGCGCGGAGTTTGCCGCCGCGCGGTCGCTGCCGGAGGCCGCCCTGCTGCTCGACCCCCTGATCGCCTTCCGCGAGGAGGCATGGGACGATCTGCACGCCCATGTCCGCTCGGAACGCGTCGAGGTCGGCGGCATGCTGCTCGGCGAGGTCTTTCAGGATGACGGCGGCCACGTCGCGCTCGACATCCTCCACGCCATCCCCGCCCTCGGCGCGCGGCAGGAACCGACCTACTACAAGCTCACCGACGAGGCCTGGGCAACCATCTGCGCCGCCCGGGACGCCATCGACCCGGAGATGCTGATCCTCGGCTGGTATCACAGCCACCCGAATCTCGGCGCGTTCTTCTCCGGCACCGACCGCGCCAGCCAGCGCGCCTTCTACAACCGCCCGTGGAACCTCGGTCTGGTGATAGACCCCTACCGCCACGATCTCGCGCTCTTCCTCGGCGGCGACAGCGACCGCATTTCCACATCCCACCTCGTCCAATACCGATACCAGTGGGTCCGGGTGGCCGATCCGCCGCAACCTCCCCTCCCGCCGCCGCCGCCGCCCGTCGAGTGGCGGCTCGACTTGCAGGCGCTGGCGGGCTCCATTCTCCTCGGTCTTCTCTCCGCGGCGCTCCTGCGCCGGATCTGGCGGGTGGTGCGATGACGTTGAACTGGGGCGTGTTTCACCCGGAATCCCTGCTCGGCGCGAACGATCCGTATCAACTCAGCCCGCTGCTCCCCGGCGAAACCATCATCTACTGCGAGAACTGCAACCTCGGCTTCCATGCCACCACGGTCGAGTTTCTGCGCGCGCAGAACGGCGGGCGCTGCTCCGCCTGCAACGTCCCGAACCGCTGGCGCACCTACACCCTTCCCGGCGGCTCCGCGGTAAAGACGCCGGAGGGCGTCGACACCCCCGCCGCGGCTGGCACGCTCGTCAAGCTCGATCGCATCTGGGAGCACGTCGGCCAGTTCGTCACCTTCGAGGGGTATGTCCACCAGGTCTATCAATCCCGGAGTTCCGGCACCTGGTTCGTCAAGTTCGAGGACACCCGCAGCCCCCTCGCAGGTTTCCGCCTCGTCATCTACAACGGGTACACGAAGGCCTGGACCAGCGAAGGGCTTGACATCAAGACGTACGAAGGCGCCACCCTCCGGGTGCGCGGCCTCATCCGCAACGATCCCGCCTGGGGCATCCAGATGCTGATCGACCGCCCCGAGGTCATCTCCATCGTGGACGACGGCAAGCGCAACCCAGACCCCGGCAGCCATTCGGACAACGAAGACGATGACGATGATGCCGGATTCCCCCTCGATCCCGACGGCGATGGCCCGCCCAGCCAGCGCATCATCTGGAAGGTTTGACGTCCATGAGCCAACCGCCGCGCATCGTCTGGGGATCCACCGAGAACACGCCACCGCCGCGCCGCCGCCAGCCACCGCCACCGGCGCCGCAACTCCGCCGCCTGCCTCCCACTCCGACGCTCGACCACTTCGGGCGCGATCTCACCTACGCTGCCCACAATGGGCGCTTCGATCACCTCGTCGTCCGCGACGAACTCGTGCGCGACATCGCACGGGTGCTGATGCGGAGCACCAAGGCAAATCCCGTTCTGGTCGGGGAAGCCGGAGTCGGCAAGACGGCGCTCGTCGAGGCGCTCGCCCGGCAACTGGTCCAGGATGTACAACCCGAGCGGTTGCAGGGGCTTCGGCTCGTCGAACTGCCGGTGTCGAATCTCGTGGCCGGCTCCTCCCTGCGCGGCGCGTTGGAGCAACGGGTCAACCTGATCATCGAGGAATTGCGCCTGCGTCCGGACATCGTGCTCTTCATCGACGAGTTCCATGTCCTCGTCGCAGGGCAGGCCGAGCAGACCATCGCCGACATCCTCAAGCCGCCGCTCGCCCGCGGCGACATCCGGGTGATCG
>CAIPGK010000519.1 GCA_903864575.1 uncultured Chloroflexota bacterium | reverse complement strand
GCGGCCCTGTTATCCCGCCAACCATCGACCGGAAGCGACTCGTGGATGCGGCGCTCTTCCTGCGCCGGGCAGACGATCCGATCAAGCCTCGCATCCGAATTCCCGCTGGCGCCTTTGGCGACACTGGCAATACCCTGCCCATCGAATCCCGCTGCGAATTGGGTCGCGCGCTGTGCGTGTACGGCGAGAGCGGACTCGGAGCAGCTGTCAGGCGCGGCAAATACCAGGATCACCGGTTCGATGACGACCTGCTTGACGCAGCCGTGGAGTGCATTACCCAGCGATGGTTGCCCAGTCCCGAACCGTCATGGGTGACATGGGTGCCTTCCCGCAGGGACGCCGTTCTCGTACCCGATTTTGCTCGCCGGATCGCCGCCCGACTTGGCATCCCCGCGATCGAAGCGATTGAAAAGCCGAAGGACACGCTCCAGCAGAAAGAGATGCAAAACAGCGTCCAGCAGGCGCGAAACGTCGGAATTGCGTTCCGTGCCAAAGCTGAGGAAGTCCGCCAAGGACCGGTGCTCCTTATCGACGATATCGTAGACTCCGGTTGGACTTTCACCGCTGCCGGCGCGAAATTGCGGAAAGCTGGCTCCGGCCCCGTCTTCCCCTTTGCCCTCGCGCGAATGCGCTCGCAACCGGATTAGGCATGAACGCCGAGCCGAACCCACTCTCTGACGACGCCATCGCCACGGTGCTGGTGGCAAGCTATCTCGGCCTGCCGTCACGCTCAGACGTGACGCCGCTCGGCCCCGTCGGATGGTTCAATCTCGCCGCCACGCTTCACCAGTCCGGCAAGCGTCCGGCCTACTTGCTCGGGACCGAGGCGGCGGGGCTCCAGGCGGAACTGGGACTTTCCCCCGATGAAGCGGACGCTATCGTTCGCCTCACCGAGCGGGCGGGCAGTATTGGTTTCGACCTTGACCAACTCGCGCAACGTGGAATTTGGGTGCTCACCCGTGGCGATGCAGGCTATCCGCGCAGGCTCGCGTCCAAACTCGGAGCGAATCGCCCACCAGTCCTGTTCGGCGCCGGGCCTCGAGATTTCCTCGCCAGCGGCGGCATCGCAATCGTGGGCTCGCGGAACGTCGATGAAGCTGGCAGCGAGTTCGCAACCATCATCGGGGGACAGGCCGCGTACTCCGGCATCAATGTGATTTCCGGGGGGGCGCGAGGCGTGGATCTTCTCGCCATGCAAGGCGCAATCGCCGCGGACGGCGTGGCCGTCGGAGTCCTCACCGACAGCCTCGAGCGCTGGATCAAGGATCCCGATCTCCGGAGTCATATTCACGGCCAGCGACTGACCCTCGTCACCCCGTTCAAGCCCGACGCGGGATTCAACGCTCGCAACGCGATGGCTCGCAACAAATACGTTTACGCGCTTGCCGATTACTCGGTCGTGGTTGCCAGCGACAAGGACAAAGGCGGCACATGGTCCGGAGCGATTGAGAACCTCCGGGAGAAGAACCGCTGGTCCGTCCTGTTCGTCCGGCAGACAGAGGATGCACCGGCGGGAAACGCGGCACTGATCCAAAAGGGCGGCATCCCCCTCCGGCGAGATGACCTCAACACGCCGGATTTGCGCGCACGGCTCGACGAGTTGCGGGACAGCGCTACCTGCGCCGAACCAAAACCCGGCGGCGGCCAGATGCCCCTGTTTGGAGGCAATCCTCCTGAGACGCCGGACGGGAACCCATAACCGCTCCGACGATAGCAGGCAACGTCGCATGTAGATTTCGCATGGTCCGCAGGTTCATTCCACCCCGCCGAAGGCCCACGCGCCGCCGACCATCGTCGCCGTCGGCCACACCTCCCACAGTGCGTCCGGGGCGAGCGCG
>CAIPGK010000518.1 GCA_903864575.1 uncultured Chloroflexota bacterium | reverse complement strand
GTTCATGATCGAATCCGGCGCATCGATCGGCTATCGAGCGGTGACCAAACGATGGCCCGGAGCTGCCCGCGCGGCGGTGGACGACGTCTCGCTGGAGGTCGCGCCGGGGCAGTTCGTGGTCCTGCTCGGGCCGTCCGGGTGCGGCAAGACGACGCTGCTGAAGCTGACGAACCGGCTTTATGACCCGGACAGCGGCCAGATTCTGGTCGACGGCGAGGACATCGCCGCCATCCCCGCGCCGGAATTGCGCCGGCACATTGGCTACGTCATCCAGCAGGCGGGGCTCTTTCCCCACTACCGGGTGGAGGACAACGTGGCCATCGTGCCGCGCCTGCTTGGCTGGGATCGGGGAAGGGTCGCCGCGCGGGTGGATGAACTGCTCACCCTCGCCGGGTTGCCGCCGGAGCAGTATCGCCGCCGGTACCCGGCACAGTTGTCGGGGGGCGAGCAGCAGCGGGTGGGCATCGCCCGCGCCCTTGCCGCAGAGCCGCGGATGCTGCTGATGGACGAGCCGTTCGGCGCGCTCGACGCGATTACCCGCGCCCGCCTTCAGACCGAGTTGCGCGCCATCCACCAGCGCACCGCCCAGACGGTGATCTTCGTCACGCACGACATCGAGGAAGCAGTGCGTCTTGCGGACCGGATCGTGGTGATGCGTGATGGCCGGATCGTGCAGGAGGACACCCCGCTCGCGCTCGTCATGCGGCCCGCCGATCCGAAGGTGGCCGAACTGGTCGGCGCGGACGACGTGCTGCGCAGGCTGAGCCTGATCGAGGCAGGGTCCATCGCGGCGCCTGTTCCGGTTGGGGCGATTCGGCCCGGTCTGCCCGTCATCGACGGGAACGAGATGGCCCGCGAGGCGCTCTCCCTGCTGCTCGAGACCGGCTCGGATGCGGTCGTTGTCACCGGCCCGGACGGCGCGCCGGGCGGTCTGCTCGGGATGGAGGAGATTCGCCGCGCCAGTGTGCCTCTGCCCGAGGACGCCCGGACATGAGTTTCGACTACCTGTTCCGCCGCCCGGACCGGGTGCTGGAGTTCACCCGCCAGCACATCGTCCTGACCCTGCTGGTGATCGGGCTGGCGCTGCTGGTCGCCATCCCGCTCGGCGTCGTCGCCGCGCGGTTCCCCCGATTGACCACGCCGGTGCTGGCCATCCTCGGCGCGATTTACACCGTGCCGAGCCTCGCGGCGCTGGCGTTCCTCATCCCTTCGCTCGGGATCGGGCGGCTCCCGGCGGTGCTGGTGCTCGCCGCCTACGCGCAGCTTTTTCTCGTGCGGAACATCGTCGCGGGATTGCGCGGGGTGGAACCGGCCACGCTGGAGGCCGCGCGCGGCATGGGCATGACGCCGTGGCAGGTCTTTGCAAAGGTCCGCTGGCCGCTTGCCCTGCCGGTGATGGTGGCCGGGCTGCGGACCGCGGTGGTGACGACCATCAGCCTTGCCACCGTCGCCGCATGGATCGACGCTGGCGGTCTCGGCACGCTGCTCTTCGAGGGCATCACCCGCGACGACCCGAACCGCATCCTTGCCGGGACGGTCGCGATCACCGCCCTCGCGTTGGCAGCCGACGGGATGCTCCGCGGCGCGCAGCGGTTGACCGCAGCCGACCGGGCGCGGCGGGCTGCGGCGCGATGACGCTCCACCCGCCGGATTCTGCCCGATTCCCCTACGCCGCCTTTGCCAGCACCACCCGGTCGTTGTAGGTGTCGGCGATGGCGAGGAGATCGCCCGGACCGTAGGCGAGCGCGGTGGGCCAGACGAGGCGCCCGAGGGCGCTGCCTTCGCCGCTCATCGTGTCGAGCAGATCGCCGCCGGGGGAGAGCAACAGCACCCGGTTGCTGCCGGTCATGCTGACCGCCATCCGGCCGCTGCGGTCGATGGCGACATCCCACGGGAGGACGGGCGACCCCGGCGCGAGGTGGAGGCCGATCTCCTCGGGATAGTCCCACTCCGGGCCGAAGCGGATGAGACGGCGCCGGTGCCGGTCGACGGCCACGACCGTTCCGTGGCGGTCGCAGGCGAGGCCGTGCGGCTCACGCATCGGTCCGGAGGTTCCGCCATCGAAGCTGGCGTGCGGCTCGCCCTCCGGGCTGAAGACGCGCAGGCGGTGATTGCCGGTGTCCGCGACGACAACGCGGCCATCCGGGAGGGCCGCGATGCCGCTTGGGGCGAGAAAGGGGTCGAGACCGCCGATGCTGCCGACGTGATCGCCGCCGGGGGTAAACCGGAGCACGCGACCACCGTGGAGATCGCATGCCCAGATCGAGCCATCGGGGGTCACCGCCGCGGCCGATGGCGTGAAGTCTGGCAGCGACCAGGCGTGCAAGAGTTCCCCGCCCGGCGCGAAAAGCTGGAGCCTGCCGTTGAGCGCATCGCCGACGACCAACCGGCCCGCGCCGTCGAAGGCGATCGCGGACGGCTGATCGAATCGACCGGGTCCGTTGCCGGAGCCGCCGATGGAATGAAGTGGAAGAAAGGCGTGCTTCATGATGGTGTGCATGACAATCACGATGCGTGTCCCGGGCGCGTCTCCGGAATGGAGCGAGTACCTGGCAGGATGATGAAGGTTCGGGGCGTACGCGTCATTCCCCAAATGAGCCAAGTCACCGGGGCGAGGTTGGGTAGCTGCCGTAGCGGTCACCATGTCCTTGCGACGTGCGACCGGGAATCCCCGGAACGAACGGAAGCCGGGCGGCGTGGGTCGCCCGGCTCCCGATGCGGTCTTCCTGTCTCGACCGGTCCTACGTCCCCAACGGGCGGACGTGGAGCATGTTGGTGCGGCCGGATACGCGGGTCATCGGCAGCGAGCCGACGATGAGGGCATACGCTCCGTCTTCGGCGAGGCCCTGCTGGATGATCTGCTGGCCCGCGATGCGGAACAGGTAGTCCGGGTCGTCCTCGACCGGGACGACGGTCGCGCGGACGCCCCAGCAGAGATTCAACCGCCGCGCCACATCCTCGTCCGCGGCCACGCCGATGATGTGCGGGCGGGGGCGGTACTTGGCGACGCGCCGCACCGACGCGCCGGTGAGGGTGAAGACGACCAGCACCTCGACCGGCCCTTGCTCCGAGAGTTCCTTGACGCCGCGGGCGATGGCGTCAGCCATTTTCAGGCTTGCCTCCTCCGCGCCCGGGAGCGGCATGCCGGAGGCGGCAGTCCGCACCGGGCCCTCCTTCTCCGCCTCGCGGATGATCCTGCCCATCGTGGCGACGGCCTCGACCGGGTATGCGCCGACCGCAGTCTCGGCCGAGAGCATCACCGCGTCGGTGCCGTCCCAGACGGCGTTCGCCACGTCGCTCGTTTCGGCGCGGGTCGCCACTGGCTGGGTGATCATCGACTCCAGCATCTGGGTCGCGGTGATGACGGGAACCGCCCGTTCGTTGGCGACCCGGATGATCTCCTTCTGGGCGCGGGGAACCTTCTCGGCGTCCATCTGCACGCCGAGGTCGCCGCGGGCGACCATGAGGCCGTCGGCGACGTTGGCGATGTCGCGGACGCCGGCGAGGGCCTCCGGGCGCTCGATCTTGGCGATCAGGCCGGGAGTCTTGGTTCCCCCCTGCCAGGACGCAACCTGCCGCGCGAGTTTGAGGTCGCTCGCGTCGGAGACGAAGCTGAGGCCGATGAAGTCGACCCCGTGACTGACGCCGAACTCGAGATCGATGCGGTCGACCTCGGTCAGCGCCCCGCCCTTGATCGGCGCACCCGGCAGGGTCACGCCCTGCCGCCCGAGGAGCAGGCCGCCCCGGCTGACCCGCCCCATCGCGACGTCGCCGCGGATCTCCTCGACGAGCAACTCGATCAGGCCGTCGGAGATGAGAATCCGGGAACCGGGCTGGATGACCTCGAAGAGGTTCGGGAAGTCGATCCCGATCCGGCTCGCGGTCGTCGGCTCCGGGCCAGCCACGATCTCCAGTTGCGACCCGCGCGCGACCGGCACCTTCTCGCCCGCCAGCGACCCGGTGCGGATCTTGAGGCCGCGCAGGTCGAGCAGGATCGGGACCTGCTTGCCGATCTCGTTGGCGACGGCGCGCACATCATCGATCAGGATCGCGCGCTCGTCGTTCGTCCCATGGGCGGTGTTGATGCGGACCACATCGAGCCCCGCCAGCATCATCGCCCGCAACTTGTCCTTGCTGGAGGACGCGGGTCCGAGCGTCCCCACGATCTTCACGCGTCGTTCGTCGTACACACCCATGGGTTTGCTCCCAGTCATGGCCATAAGCTTCGGGGTGGCTGGCTGCCGAGCGGGAATCCTACCAGCACCGGCCTGCTTCGCCTCTTTCGAAGCGCCCAATGCACCAGCGGTCGTTGCTGTGCGCTCCTTTGCCACGCTCCTCTGCCCCCGCGCCACGGGCTTCTCCCGGATGGTCAAAACGCTACCCCGCCGACGAGGATCACGTTCGCGTAGGGGGTGAATTCCCCGGTGCGGACGATGGCGGTTGCCTCGCGGGTCATCCGCTTGAACTCCTCGTGGGGCACGATGGTCCCGTCGCCCCGCCCCGTTGCTCCGCCGATCTCGCGGGCGAGCGCCGGGTTGCCCGCGGCCAGTTCCTCCGCGATCACGATGCCCTCGATCGCCAGTTCCGCGGCCACCGCGCGGAGCACATCCATGAAGCCCGGCACGCCCGCGCAGACGGCCAGATCGACGCACTCCACCCCGGCAGGCACCGGGAGACCGGGGTCGGCGATGACGAGGCGGTCGCCGTGGCCCATCGCGGCGACGATGGCCGAAAGTCGGCCGTGCTGGAGTCCGGTCCTGCGCATGTTCCCTCCGTGGGCGCGGTTCGCCCATTGTGGTCAGTCCTGGCGGGTGTCGTCATACCCGAAGTAGCGTCCGAATGATCCTGTGATCCAGATGAAGCGCAGCAGCAGCGTCCACCCGGCGATGATCGCGCCGATGATGACGTACCCGGTTGCGTTGAGTGTCTGGAGGTCGAAGAAGGCGCGCAGGGTCGGGTGCCAGAGGACGAAGGTGTAGAGCGGGATCATCAGCATCGCCAGAATGGCGGGGCGCCAGTCGTTCGCCTCCTCCTCGACCACGGCGAACCACTTCATCGGCGGCGCGGCGAAGAGAACGAGGATGAGACCGCCGAGCACCAGGGCGTGGGTCATGCCCTCGCGGGCGATGTCGTCCCGGAACACGCTCTGCGTGGTGGCCATGACGCCGCCCTCGCCCATGTCATCGAAGCGGTATTTGTTGATGGCGAAGATGATCATGTACACGGTGAAGGCAGCGGTTGCGAGCGTGCTCGCGGCGGGAACGACGAAGCGGGCGATGGCGCGGCCGATTTCGTCGAGTGGCTGCCCCGGTTGCGCCCACAGCGCGAGGCCGAAGGTCGGAATGCCGACGGTGAGGACCGTCAGCAGCGTGAGGTGGCCGGGGGAGAACGGGAACCCCGCCTCGACCAGCAGCACCGCGAGGATGATGAGAGCGACCGCAAAGACCCGTGTCAGGAAAAGCTGAAGGATGGCGAGCAGGCCCCGCCGAATGCGCTGTCCCTCGGTGAAGGCTTTTGGCAGGGCGGCGAAGGAGTCGTTGAGCAGCACGATGTCGGCGGCGTTGCGGGTTGCCTGGCTGCCGGACTGCATGGCGATGCCGAGATCGGCCTGCTTGAGCGAGAGCACATCGTTGACGCCGTCGCCGGTCATCGCGACGTAGGCCCCCTGCGCCTTGAGCGCCTCGACGAGGGCCTGCTTCTGTTCCGGGGTCACGCGGCCGAAGACGGTTCCGGTCTTCGCGGCCTCGGCGAACTGGGCGTCGTCCATCTCCGCCAGTTCGACGCCGGAGACCAGTTTCGCGTCCGCCGGGAGACCGGCTTGCCGGGCGAGCGCGGCGACCGTCTCCGGGTTGTCGCCGGAGATGATCTTGAGTTCGATGCCAGC
>CAIPGK010000517.1 GCA_903864575.1 uncultured Chloroflexota bacterium | reverse complement strand
CGTCTTCGCGCTCGATCCGGCCTCGACCGAGTTCTACGAGGATGGCAACTACGTCCTCGCCGGCGAGGGCCGAACGCTCAGCGCCGATGAGATGGTCGATTTCTGGGCCGAGTGGTGCCGGAAGTACCCCGTCGCCAGCATCGAGGACGGGCTTGCGGAAGACGACTGGTCACACTGGGCTGCTCTGACCGCCAAGGTTGGCAAGGGCGTGCAGCTGGTGGGCGACGACCTTTTTGTCACCAACACCGAGCGCCTGGCCCGTGGCATCCGCGAGAGCGCGGCGAACGCGATCCTCGTCAAGCTCAACCAGATCGGCACGCTGACCGAAACGTTCGAGGCTATCGAACTCGCGCAACGGGCAGGCTTCAACGCCGTCATCTCCCACCGCAGCGGCGAGACGGCCGACACCTTCATCGCCGACCTCGCCGTGGCCACCAACGCGGGCCAGATCAAGACTGGCGCGCCGTCGCGTGTGGACCGGGTCGCCAAGTACAACCAGCTTCTCCGCATCGAGGAGTACCTCGGTGATGATGCGGTCTACCCGGGCCGGTCGATCTTCGACCGGTAGACCATCGGGCCGGAGGCGGAGGGGAAGCGTTCCTCCTCCGGGCTGGCTGGGAGTACAGGCGAGGGCCGGGGCAAACGCCCCGGCCCTTCCGCGCTGTCCCGGTGCACTGGAATCAGCAGTTGGTGTTCTTGACCGTTCCGTCCGGCATGATGGTGTTGCAGTACTGGGCATACGTGAGGATCGCGCCAGACAGGTTCGCGCCAGACAGGTTCGCGCCGTAGAGGTAGGCCCCGGTGAGGTTCGCGTTGCTGAGGTTGGCGTTCCTGACGTTCGCATAGCCCAGTATCGCGTACGAGAGGTTCGCGCCGGAAAAGTTCGTGCTGACGAGCGTGGTGAATGGGAACTGGGCGTCCGTGAAGTTCGCCTTGCTGAGGTCCGTGTTCGACAAATCGCTGTAGCCGTAGTAGCAGCCGGTGTAGGAACCGGACGCCTGTACGGGGCTGCATCAGGAGCGAATGCTCGGGACGACTGGGAGCTTACCGGTCCGCGAGACCCACGCGCGGTCGTACAGGCCGCCGTTGAAATCGACCTTCTGGGTGGCGACGAGGCCGAGCCCTTCGGCCTTCCGGACAATCGCCTGTTCCCCGCGGTTCAGTGAGAGCAGGTAGTCACGGGTCGGGCGTCCGGAGGCGGCGGTCACCGGGCGCGAGAACACGGGAAGACCCACGTTGCCCCTGGAAGCGACCAATGCCAGGTTGAGCGCGCTGGACTTGCCGCGCTTCAACCAGCGAGGAACCCAGCGGACGTTTGCGCCGTACAGGTCCTGCGAATCGAGTCCGACCTTCCCGATGACGATGCCGCGGCTGTTCATGCGGACCGCACCCTGCGCGCCGATGCCGGCCACGGGCAGCAAAACCCCCAGCACGACGACCAGTGCGATCACCTTTCGAAGCATGGACACTTCCTCTCCGCGCGCCTTGCGGCGCTCTCCTGCGAGAACTGGATCGCTGCGATCATCCTTGCCGAACCGGACGGGGTCGCCGCAGCAGTCGTTTTGCATGCCGCCCAGCCAAAGCCTCCGGCACGCGTTGTGGCGGGCGGACGCGCCGAGGCCAGCCGCCGGATGCGCATTGCTCGCCGTTGCATCCCCCGCCCGGGGGCCGGATCATTCCCGGCGGCGAACCATCCCGCCAGCCCTGCACCAACGGAGCGATCCGTGCAGCGACCGGGAACGGGTCAGCCCCGGAGCGCGCCGCTTGCTTCGATCGCTTCCATCTCCCGAACCACCCGGTCGAACTCTGCCACGCTGGCCCGGACCGGGTCCGGCGACGTGAGATCCACCCCGGCGGTGCGGAGGAGTTCAAGCGGGTAGTCCCTGCCGCCAGCGGAGATCAGGTTCAGGTAGCGTTCCTGCGCCGGAGCGCCCCCGTCTCGCATGGCGGCGGCGAGCGCG
>CAIPGK010000516.1 GCA_903864575.1 uncultured Chloroflexota bacterium | reverse complement strand
GGTCCGGCGGGGCCGCTGACGACACGTGACGAACCGTCACGAATTGCCGATGGCTCCAATGTTCTGCCAGAAGTGGTCGCAATTGGTGACCGCAGTTTTCTCCTGCTTCGGATCCTGGTCGTTGCCGGTGTTGGCCCCAGTCTGGCCATTATCGTTTTGCTTCTGGATGGCTGCTCGTCAGCCCTGTCTCGAACCTCCCAGTGCGGGTAGGCGTGCGCGGCTGATATCGTTTGCTCGGCATCGTCACCCAATTCGGCCGCGCGTGTTGCGCGGGCTGTGCGGGTTGCGCGGGCTGCGCGGGTTGCGCGGGGCGCGCCCGAACGGCGCCGATCCGGCTCTCCGGATGGACGCATCGAGGCGCGTGATACCATGGCAACGCGGTGGAACAACCGGGAGGACGCTGATGGCGCTGCCGAAACATGAGCCGGAGCGCAGTGAACCCCTGTACGAACCGACCTACGAGGAGGGCATGACCATCCTCGACGGGTACACGCGCCGGATGCTTGGCATCTCCGCCGATGAGTTCCTGCGCCGGTACGACGCCGGGGAGTATCTCGGCATCGGCGAGGATGACGCCGTTGGGCGCGGCGTGGTCCGCTGCGAGATGCTGATTCCGGTTGCGCGCCCCAGCCGATTGGACGAGCGTGGACGGATTGTTCCAATTTGAGGCCGGACTGGTCCGAGCGATGTCGGCCATCACGCCTGCCCCGCTCGAACGACGGTTCTCCTGGCGTCCGCAGATGACCGAGCAGACCCTGTTTACGCCCATTCCGGCGCCGATGCGTGCAAGCGGCGCGATGCGGGGTTGTGGATTGGACGTTTCGATCATCGTAGCGGTCGAATCCGGCGCGGATGAGGCGGCGATCAGATATTCATCCATCGCCCTGGTCGACCGCAACGGCACAGAATTGCTCGCCTTCCACCATCATCCGGGTTCCGCGGCCTCTGCGCCGGCCTTTCCGCACGTGCATGTTTCCGCCGCGCTGCGGCCGGCGTCGTTCCGCTGGACAAGCGGCATCTGCCAACCGGGGAGATCGGATTGCCGGAGGTGGTCCGGATGCTGATCGAGGAGTGCGGCGTCGAACCGGCGGCGGGCGACTGGCGCGAGCGGGTTGGGAGCGGCGCATGAGGCAGGCGCAGTTCGATCGGTTTCGCGATGAGGTGCAGGAGGTGCTTTCCTGCATCTGCGCGGGCGAATTGACGATCGAGGACATCGAGGATGGCGGCCGGGAGGGCGTGACGCTCTCGTTCGTTTCGCCGCCGAAACTGGCGGCGATGAAACTGCCGGCCGGGACCACGCTGACCGTCGCGTTCGTGGCGATCGGTCTGCCCCCGGACGCGGAACCGGACGCCGAGGGATTCGCGATTGTCGAGCAACTGGTGTTCGTGCGGGACCGGAATGGCCGCGATCTGCTGATGTGGGCGTTCGGCCCGAATACCGGGTACCTGTCCGTCTCCGGGACGATGCGCGGCGGCGTTCCGCTCGATTCGATCAAGCTGCCAACCGGGTTCGTGCCCATCGACGAGATCGCGTACCTGTTGATCGATCGTTTCGGCGTGCGGCCGCTGCGGGAGGACTGGGCGACGATCATCGACCCGTATGGCGACGGGGATGACGAGAGCGAGGACGCGGACCCGCGCTAGGGCTGTGGCCGGCCAGTCGGTGGCGCAATCCAGGGGGCACGCCCGGATCGACGAGATTGCTCCTTCGTCGGGATGACGGACGTTCTCGCCGGAGCGGGGCTGGCGCGCCCGCCATGCGACAATCGGCGCAGGGTCCCTCCTGCCGATTTGCCGCACGTGCACGCCGGAGTTCAGCACATGGCCGAGCGCCCGCTTCCCCCGCTCCAGTTTGGGATCGTCCGCAACCAGAACCTGATGCTGCCCGATCTGCAGCGGCATTGGGCCTTCTTCGAGGAGGTCGGATTCGACTCCATCTGGCACGCCGACCATTACATGCGGCCGAGCGTTCCCGATCATCCGATGATCGAAGGGTGGACGACGCTTGCCCACCTCGCGAGCGTGACCAGCCGGGTGCGGCTCGGGCTGCTGGTCAACTGCAACACCTTCCGCCACCCGCCGCTCGTGGCGAAGATGGCGGTCACGGTCGATCACATCTCGAAGGGACGGCTGGAGCTTGGGCTGGGCACCGGGTGGTGGGAGCCGGAGCATGTTGCGTATGGCGTCGAGTTCCCCGGCCCGAAGGAGCTGGTGGACCGCTTCGAGGAATCGACCGAGCTCATCTGCGGCCTGCTCGGGAACGAACGCTTCACCTACGAGGGCCGCTACTACCATGTGCACGATGCCCTGTTCCGGCCGGGGCCGTATGGCGAGAAGATCCCGGTCACGCTCGGGGCGCACGGACCGCGGATGCTGGGCATCGTCGCCCGCCATGCGGACCGCTGGAACTCCTACGGGACCACTGAGGAGATCCGCGAGCGGACGGCGCGGCTGGATGAGGCGTGCGCGAAGATCGGCCGCGATCCCGGGGAGATCCTTCGCTCGCTCTACGGGTGGACGCTCAAGCTCGGGGCCGATCCGTGGTCGTCGCCGGAGGCGTTCCGGGACATCGTGGGCCGCTACACCGAGGTCGGCATCCGCGAGTTCCTGATGGAGGCCCCGCACGAGCACCAGTTCGACGTGACCGAGCGGATCGCGCGGGAGGTCATTCCCTCGCTGCGGGGATAGCGGAGCCAGACCGGGACTCGCCGCCGGGGGCGACCTGCAGGCGACAGCGTCGTGCCCCACCTTCCGGGCGGAGCGTGCCCACTGCCGTTCATGGCTCCCGGCTCCTGGCACAGGACGTGCAGCACAGGTTGCATGGAGTCTCCCCGCCGCTGGTTGCCGGGGGGCTCCCGCCCGTTCCGTGTCTCGGGACAATCAAACGCAGGAGGGGCGCCGGCGCGATGCGCCAGTTGCCCCCGGGAGGCTCCGCCATGGTTTCGGACCGCGCTCTGCCAGCGCTGCTGGCGAGGACGCTCGGCGGCGCGATGCCGCGCCGCGCGTTGGTCAGGCTGGGACTCGCCGCGCCGGTGGCGGTCATCATCGGAAGCGCCGATCCCGGCAAGGAGGCCGCGGCGAAACGATGCCCGCGCGGCCGGAAGCAGTGCCTCGGAAAGTGCATCAAGAAGTCGAAGCCATGCGCGCCAGTCGATCGCTGCGGCAACGTTTCCATCTGCGGCGCGCCCTATGTCTCATGCGGCACGGCGGCGGGTACGGGCGCGGCGTGCAGCTGTGAACGCACCGTGGAGGGAGCGACGGCCTGCATCAACTTCATCAGCGCCTGCGCGGGATACCAGTCCTGCACGAGCACCGACGGCCCGGAGGCGACCTCCTGCCGGAACCTCGCCGGGTTCCACTTCTTCTGCCAGAAGCCCAAGACCAATGGCGCCGGTCAGCCGTGCGGCTGCGGACAGGTCTGCCTGCCGGAGTGCGACAACCCCGGCGGATGACATTCAGCCCGCTGCTGCCGGGAGTCCGGCGCGACGGGGCAATGGGCGGCATGGGCGCGATGCCGGCAGAGAACCCACAGCGCTCGAAACGGCGCTCCCGGACTCCGGGAGCGCCGTTTCGGTGCGAATGCTGATGTGCTGGTCAGGGCCGGGAGCCGCCGGAGCGGCGCCGGAGCCTGACCAGCGGTGCTCGATGGCGCCGCGCTACGCCGGGTACGCGCAGCCCACGACCTCGTGGTAGACCCCGTCCGGCTGGCTGACGTCCGCGGCGGCGGAGCACTGCGGGGGCGGCGTGATGGCGCCGCTGATGCGCACGCCGGCCCCCGGTTTGTGTTCCAGTGCGAACGAAGCCCGCCCGCTACGGGAAGACGCAGCCGACCGCTTCGGAATAGACAGCGGTCGGGGCGTTGTTGCTTGCGGCATACGAGCACTGCGCCGGCGGGGTGGTGTTGCCGCTGACCGCGGCGGCCGCGCCGGTCACGGTGACGGAACCGCCGGAAAACTGGTCGACGAGAATGGCGATCGCGCTGCCCGCGCCGCTGGGATCGGTGACGGAGTTGCCCGTGATCGAGTTGGTCCCGGTGAACGTCAGGGTGGAATCTGTGGAACCGTTAACGTAGATGAAGATCGCACCGCCACGGGCGGCGTCCTTGTTGCCGGAAAAGGTGGAGTCAGTCACCGTGAGCGGAGATGGGCGGCCATAGGCCCAGATGGCGCCGCCGCCCGCCGACCAGTACGTGGCCTGGGCCTCGTTGTTGGACATGGTGGTGTTGATGATCGTGCCCGTATCCGGCGCGTAGAAATCCGCCCAGATGGCGCCGCCTCGTGCCTCGGCGACGTTGCCGGTGAAGGTGCATCCCGAGATGGTGAAGCTCCCGCCTTCGATGACAAGTGCGCCGCCGTCCTCGCCGATGTTGTCGGTGAAGGTACAGTCGGTCAGGGTGAGGTTCTCCACGCTGCTGAGCATCATGGCGCCGCCGTCGAAGCCGGACTGGCCGTTGCCGGTGAAGGTGGACCCGGTGAACGCGAGCGAAGTTGCGCTTTCGGCGTAGACGGCGCCTCCCTCGTAACTGTCATTGGTTCCATTCTTGTTGCCGGTGAACGTGCAGTCGGTGAAGCTCACGCTGCCGCCATTGATGTAGACCGCGCCGCCGCCATAGGAATCGCTTCCGGTGTTGTTTGAGAAGACGCAATTCGTGAATTCGCCATCGACATAGGCGTCGAACCCGACGGCGGCGTAATCAGCGGACACGAGGTCGTGGAACTCCACGTCCTTGGCGACCAGTTTGGTGGTGCTGCCGTTTGCGCCACCGAGATAGACGATGCTGGGAGAGGACCCGATCGCCGTCAGGGAGAGACCGCCGAGGGTGAGCGTGTTGCCCGTCTGGACGTCGAAGGTATGCGCGTAGGTGGAGTTGCCCCACGCGACCGTGCCAGTGGACCCGCAACGCCGGAAGGTGATGTCCATCCCGATGCTGCCGATCGCGAGGTCGTAGGTTCCGGGGGCGATGCCGATTTCGTCGCCGGCCGACGCCGCGGACCAGGCGGAGCTGATGGAGGTCTGGGGGCAGCCTGAGGCGCAGACGGTGCAGGCGGCGGCGCAGGCGCTCTTGGTGCAGAACGACGATTCGCAGTGATCGTCGTTCTCACAGGTCTTGGTGGCGGGGAGCAGGCAGAAGGTGCCCACGGGCGCGCCGAGCAGATAGGTGGAGCAGGTGGAGTCGCCCGCGCAGGTGTCGGTATTGGTGCACGCCTCGCCGAGGCCAACCGCGCAGACGTTGCCCGTGCAACTGCCGGAGATGCAGTCGCCGTCCGCGGCGCAGGTCTTGCCGCTCGCCAGCAGGCAGTAGGCGCCCGCCGGGGCGCCGGAATGGTAGGCGACGCAGTTGGCGGTGGGATCGAGGCAGGTGTCGCCCTGCGCGCAGGCGCCGCCGGTGGGGATGCCCGCCGGGCCGCAGGACCCGCTCACGCAGGCGCCCGAGGCGCAGACGGAGTTGTTGCCGCAGGCGGTGCCCTCGGGGTAGAGGCAGTAGGTTCCGTCAGGGTTGCCAGTGGCATACGGCACGCAGGCGGCGACCGCGTTTTTGCAGACATCGCCGGGCGAGCACGGGTCGCCCGTGGCGATGCGTCCGGGCTTGGTGGACGTGCAGACGCCCTTGGTGCAGGCGAGGGTGCCGCAGCAGGTCTGGTTCTTCTTGCAGGGCTTGTTCACTGCGATGCAGCGGCACTTGCCCGTCTTTTTGCCCTTCTCGATCAGGCAGTAGCCGGTGCAGCACTGGCCATCACGCTTGCAGCGGTTCTTTTTGCAGGGTCCCGCAGCGGAGGGGCCGTTGCCCTGGGCGGTTGCGGCACGTGAGGCGTCGCGCTTGCCGTGCTCCTTCGCGGAGCCGTCGGCCGGAGCGATCGCGAGGCCGAGCGATGCGCCGAGCGCGGCTTTCAGGCCGGACCGGCGGGTTGCCGCGCCGCCGAGCAGGCGGGCGATGCGGTCGAAGGCGGTGGCATCCACGAGAGACCTCCTCCCCGAAGCGGGGGTCCATGCGGGGCGCGAGCGAGATGCGCCCGCCGCTCCATGCACGCGCGGAGCGGACCCTCCCCATTCTGCAGACGTCCATTTGGAACACCACGCAGACAACCCACGGATGTTTCGGCAAAACCCACGGACAACCCACGGACAACCCACGGACAACCCACGGATGTTTCGGCAAAACCCACGGACAACCCACGGACAGTAGGGGTCAAACCGGTAGAAAACCCACGGATAACCTACAGATACCGGGACGGCGCTCCTGAGACGGGAGCGCCGACCGGAATTCGTTCGGTTCGTGGGGTGGGGAGGATCAGACGGCCGTCCAGCCGCCGTCGACCGGGAGCGCGATGCCGGTCACCATCCGCGCGCCGGGTGAGATAAGGTAGCGGGCGGCCTGCGCGACATCTTCGGGGTCGGCGAAGCGGCCCTGTGGGGTGCGGGAGAGGAGATCGCCACCGGCGATGGGATCGTTCAGCAAGGGCGCGGTCATCGGGGTCATCACGAAGGTGGGGCAGAGGGCGTTGACCCGGATCGGGATGGTCGCCCACTCGTAGGCGAGCACGCGGGTGAGATTCACCACGCCGCCCTTGCTGGCGCAGTAGGCCGCACGGTCCTTGTAGCCGACGAGGCCCATGATGGAGGCGACGTTCACGATGCACCCTCCGGCGGGCGCCTGGTCGCGCATCACGCGGGCCGAACGCTGGGCCATGAAGAAGAGCCCCTTCAGGTTCACGTCCAGCACTGTGTCCCATGCCTCCTCGGTCACGTCGAATGCGGCCTGGCGGATGTTGAGACCGGCGTTGTTGACGAGGATGTCGACCCGGCCGAACGTCTCCCGCGCGGCGTCCACGCAGGCATCGATGCTGGCGAGAACGCGCACGTCGAGGGGAAGGGCGACGGCGGAGCCGCCTGCGGCTTCGATGGCGGCGACGGTGGTGGCGGCGAGATGCTCCTTGCCGGGAAGTTCGGTCACGGCGATGCGCGCGCCGTCGGTTGCGAGCGCGAGCGCAATGGCCTGGCCGAGACCGCTGCCCGCGCCGGTGATGATGGCGGTCTGGCCGGAAAGGATGCCCGCAGTGGAGGTCATGGTGTCGCCTTTCGGTCGCGCGGAGGAAACGGCTTCGCGGCGGCAGGATACGCGCCGGAAAGCCGGCGCGAAAGCGGAATCCGCGGCTGCACGGCCAGCGGCGGGGGAGTGTTGACCCTCAATTGCTGGCATGCTACCGTGCCTGCGCACCATCCCGGTTCGCCGCAGAGTCGATGGCGAGTCCGGGGTGACGGGAGCCACGCGCGCTTCCGGTGCGACAACGCCGCCGGCGACGTGCGCCGGGGAGTCTGCGTTCTTCCCGCAGGGAGGCAAGGACCGTGTACGAGATTGGCAAGGAAGGCCCGATGTAGGGCCTGTAGCTCGAGTTCGTCGGCGACCGGCTGAAGAAGCATGTCAAGCGGCGGGATGCCTTCAAGGGCGGGTTCGC
>CAIPGK010000515.1 GCA_903864575.1 uncultured Chloroflexota bacterium | reverse complement strand
GACGATCGCCAGATTCACGGCAGGCCCCGCAAGGGTAATCGCCATCTCGCCGCGGGAATCAAGCGGGGCATTGTCATAGCGAGCAACGCCACCGATGACCGAAAGCGTTACGTCGTGGACCCGCAGCCCGTGTTGGGTCGCCATCGATGCGTGGCCAAGTTCGTGAAGCAGAACACAGACGAAGAGAAGGAGCACGAAGATCACGCCGAACCAGACAGGGGACGACGCACGGCCCCAGGCGCGCTCCCAGTCGAACACCACCCACAGCAGGACCAGGAGAAAGGTCGGGTGGAGTTTGATTTCAATGCCGTTGAGGTTGCCCAATCGCAGCGATCGCATCGAAAACCCGTTCATCTGGCACACCGGAGCGGCTCGTCTGTATGCCCCGAGGATAGCAGGACATCCCGGCGATTGCCGATTTCATGTGGACTTCATGGAGGTGGAGCAGGATGGTCAAACACGGCACGGTTCTTGCGATGGGGAGACCGCCATCGCATGAATCCTGCCACCGATTTCCTGTGAAATCCGGCGCCCGGAGCGCGGATTTGGCGACGGGGCGGTGGTATCAGATCAGGTCAGCAGGCCGTTAGCGGCGGCCGGGAGGCGCACCATGGAGACCGGATTCGATCTCTCACAGGAAATGAGGAGTTGGGTCTCTCCAAGCCTCATTGAGGCCAACCATATCCTCAGCCTGTCTCGTCAGGAGTTGCAGGCGGCAGTGATGGCCGAGATCGATGCAAATCCTGCGCTCGATCAGGAAGATCTGCCGGTGTGCTCGGCCTGCGGGAATGTGCTCGATGGTCCCTGGTGCGCCATCTGCCGAACGCGCATCGACGACGACGGTCCGCGCGATGGCGATCGCACGGACGACGGGGCGGAAATGCTCGTGACCGCGGCGAGCATTCGCGAGGAAAGCGAGGATTTCGACCCAATGACCCTGGTCGCGCAGGGCGAGGACATCCGCTCGCAGATCCTCCGTGATGTCCGGACCTTGCTCGAGCCCTGCGACTACCCGATCGCCGAGTACCTGATCGACGGAATCGACGATCGCGGCCTGCTTACCTGTGACCTCGCATTTCTCGCGGAACTCTGCGACGTGCCGCTGGAACGCATCGAGGTCATCGTGATGCTGATCCAGGATGTTTCACCGGTGGGAGTCGGCGCGCGGACGCTGGAGGAGTCACTGCTCTTGCAGGCCCGGTATCTCGCCGCGAACGGCGAGGATGTTCCACCGATGTGCGACGTGGTCATCCGGGATCACCTCACGGAACTCGGTGCTCATCGCTTCGGCCAGATCGCGCGGAGCCTCGCGATCACCACCGAAGATGTCGAGGTGATCCGGGATTTCATCCGGGAGCGGCTCAACCCCTTTCCCCTCCAATCGAGCGAGGCAAGGTCGTGGCGCGCACCATCGGTCGCCCAGTATGTCGCGCCGGATGTGATCATTACGCTCAAGGACGGAGTGTTGGTGGCGGAAGTGGTCGATACCTCCCACTTCCATCTTCGGATCAATCCGGTCTATGACCGACTCGCCGGCGACCTGCCTCGCAAACGGATCGGTCCGGAAGGACAGCAGGCCATCGGCGCCGTCTCACCTGTGACAACCGAGGATCGCGACCACATACGCGCCTACAGCAGCCGCGCCAGACTGTTCATCTCGAACATCCAGCAACGGCGCGACACCCTTCTCAAGATCAGCAGTTGCATCGTCAACCTGCAGGAAGCCTTCCTGCGCGGTGGCGTTCGCGAACTCCGACCGCTGACGCGCGCGATCGTCGCGCAACAGGTGGGCGTCCACGAGTCGACAGTGAGTCGCGCAACGTCCAACAAATATGTCATGTTGCCGAACCGGAAGGTGATCCCGTTCAGCGACTTCTTCACCCCGTCACTGAGCGTGAAGGACGTAATCAAGGAAATTCTCATCGATGAACACCGCGCTGGGCAGCACCTGACGGATCGAAAGATCTGCGATCGACTCGACGACCGCGG
>CAIPGK010000514.1 GCA_903864575.1 uncultured Chloroflexota bacterium | reverse complement strand
GGGCATCCCCGCGTTCCCTGGCCAGCGTCAGAAAACGCCGCGTTCCTCCTCGAGAGCCCATTCGTAGAAGTCCTGCGTCATCGAGAAGAAGAAGTCGAGGTCATCCGCCACCTGTTCGGGGAAGGTGCCGAGGCTGAACATGATGCTCTGCCGGAGCACGATGATGCCGATGTCGTCCTCCGAAAGAAAGGTCGCCTTCGGGATCCGGAACCGCCGGTTCCAGTTATTGCAGAGGATCAGCGCGGGACCGAACTGCTTCCGGCCCAGCCGGGCGTCGAAACTCGCCCGGAGATCGAGCACCGAACCGTCGCTCCCCTGGATGTCCATGCCGATCTCGATCGCTCCGAGCCGGTGATCGCCGCCGGTGAACCTCACGACAAATTCGCCATCGACGTCTCTCAGATGGCGCAGTTCGTGGTCGTCGAGAAACGCCTCGACCATGTCAAAGGAGAGCGGCCGCAGGGTAACCTCACGGGGCAAGCCGGCAGCGATCGGCGCATTCTCCGGCTCCCGCTCGCTACCAGCCTGATCCGCGGCGAAGATCTCGGCCAACTGGCGGCGCAGCAGATCGTCTCCCATGGCGCGCTCCTTCCATGACTCGGCTCGGTCATCCCGCGGTCGCGTTCTTCGCCGCGGGCCCCGTGCAATCGAGGCGTAATTGTACACCGTGATTGCGACACATAGGAACCGCACGAAGCAGGCGTCACGCTGGCAACCGTTGAATTGATGGCGTCCGCCTATACTCCAATTAGTGAAGACGGAGGCCCGTCATGTTTGCCGCGCTTCCCAAACGATTGTTCTCAGGCATTCTCACGTTGGTCCTGCTCCTCGCTGGCTGCTGCCTCCACGCAAGCGCGGCGGAGTCGACCGTCACCGTGCTGCCGATCGACGGCCCGATCCTGCCGCCGGTCGCCAACTGGGTCGCCTTCGAAATCGCCCGCGCCAACAGCCGCGCCGACGCCCTGCTCGTGATCGAACTCGACACGCCGGGCGGCCTGATGACGAGCAGCGACGAGATCATCCGAGCCATTCTTGCCAGCGAGGTCCCGGTTGCCGTGTGGGTTGCGCCGGAGAACGCGCGGGCTGCCTCGGCAGGCGTCTTCATCACCTACGCGGCCTCCATCGCGGTCATGGCGCCGGGAACCCGGATCGGCGCGGCATCCCCGGTCGGCGGCGATGGCGGCGATCTCGACGAAACGATGGCGCGGAAGGTGACGAACGACGCCGTCTCCCAGATTCAGGCGCTGGCGGCCAGAAACGGACGCAATGCGGAATGGGCCGAATCAGCGGTACGCGATGCCGCCAGCATTACCGCGGAAGAAGCCCTTGCGCTCGATGTCGTCGATTTTGTCGCCCCGGATCTTCCCGCGCTGCTGGCGGCCGTCGATGGCCACACGGCGCGAACCGCCGCCGGAAGCGTACCCGTCGCAACCGCCGGCGCGGCCATCCGGACCGAGCGCATGGGATGGGTCGACTCGATCCTCACCTTGCTCTCCACCCCAACGATCGCCTTCCTGCTGCTCACCCTCGGCGGTCTCGGGCTATTCATGGAACTCTCCCAGCCCGGCGCGACGTTTCCCGGGATAGCGGGCGCCATCTCGCTGCTGCTCGGCCTGTACGGTCTCGGCACGCTCCCGGTGAACTGGACCGGAGCCGCACTGATCGGTCTCGCGTTCCTGCTCTTTGTCGCAGACATATTCCTGCCGAGTTTCGGCATTCTGACGATTGGAGGCCTGGTGAGTTTCGTGCTCGGTTCCTTCATGCTGATCGACCGCGGGTCGGCCCCGGCCCTCGCGATTCCCTCCCCCTTGATCTGGGGATTCGCGGCGTTGATCGCCCTGCTCGCCATCGTGATCGGAGCGCTCGTGGCAAAAAGCAGTCTCATCAAGCCAGCCACCGGACGGGAGGGCCTCGTCGGCACGGTCGGCCTATCTCGGCAGGACCTCGCGCCTGATGGCGTCGTCTTCGTCTCGGGCGAACTCTGGCAGGCGACCTCTGCCGACAGCGAGCCGATTCCCGCCGGCGCGCCGATCGCGGTGAGCGGCCTCGACGGGCTCCGGTTGCTCGTTCGCCGCGCCACGTCGCAGGAGGCTGCGGGCGCCGGCGTCGCGATACTCCCTCCTCCTCCTCCCCTGCCGGTGGATCAATCCTGACACCCGAAAGGACCTAGCCACATGGACGTGCTCGGCATTTCTCCCCTCTTCGTCCTTCTCGTCATCTTCCTCGCGATCGTGTTCCTCTCCTCGGTAAAGGTCGTCCAGGAGTACGAGCGCGGCGTGGTCTTTCGGCTCGGCCGCCTGCTCGGGCCACGCGGACCGGGGCTGATCCTGCTGCTCCCCTTCGTCGAGCGGATGCAGAAGGTCGACCTCCGCACGGTGACGATGGACATTCCCGCCCAGGAAGTCATCACCCGCGACAACGTGACCGTCCGCGTGAACGCCGTCGCCTACTTCCGGGTGATCGACCCCAACGCCGCCGTGACGAACGTGGCCGACTACATCCGGGCCACATCGCAGATCGCGCAGACGACCCTCCGCTCCGTCCTCGGCCAGGGCACGCTGGACGACCTGCTCTCGGAGCGGGAGGCGATCAACATCCAGCTCCAGCGGATCATCGACGAGCAGACCGAACCGTGGGGCATCAAGGTCAGCATCGTCGAGGTGAAGGATGTCGAACTGCCCCAATCCATGCAGCGCGCGATGGCCCGGCAAGCCGAGGCGGAGCGCGAAAAGCGGGCGAAGATCATCCACGCCGAAGGTGAGTTCCAGGCCAGCCAGCAACTCGCACAGGCGGCCGATGTGATTTCCCAGAACCCGATGACGATCCAGTTGCGCTATCTCCAGACCCTGACCGAGATCGGCGTCGAAAAGAACACCACCGTCGTCTTCCCCCTGCCAGTGGACCTGATCGCAGCCTTCATGGGTGATCGCATCCCCGCTCATGCCCCCACTCATGCGCCTGCCCCTGCAATGCCTGCTGCCCCGATCCCAACGAAGCACGGCCAGGCGAATCCGCCCGCGGATGACCGATCCCTGCGCGGCCTCCGCCACGAGTCCGTCGATCACGAGCACCCGACCGTCGCCGGCATCATGGCCCCGGTCGAGGACGACGCACCCGGCACCGGCATCTTTGGCGACGAAACCCTTGTCCGCGACATCGACCCGGACGGCCCTCCCGGCATCTACCCCGGTGCGCCATCCGGCACCGGCGGCATCGCCCACCCGGGCCCGACGCCTGCATCTGTGGAGGATGAGATCGAGCGGCGTCGCTGAGCCCGCCCGGAGCTGTGGGTTCGAGAACCTCGGAGACGCCACGAGACTCCACAATCCACGTTCGCACCTGACCTCCCGCCGGCGAGCAGCAATTTCTGCAACGGCGAGGTGGGTAATCCCGACCAGTGATGCGCGCCACTTTGTGTCATCACCGTTCCGGCCGACCTGTCCGGATGCGACACTACCGACATTGGCAACGTCGCGCCCCACCGGAGAGGCACAGCCCCATGAAAATCACCCGCGCCACCACCTACATCGTCGGCAACCCATGGAAGAACTGGCTTTTCGTCCGCGTGGACACCGATCAGCCCGGCCTGTACGGCATCGGCGAAGGCACGCTGAACGGGTTCGCACGGACCGTCGAGGCCGCCATCCACGAACTCGCGCCGCGCTACGAGGGGATGGATCCGTTCCAGATCGAGACGATCTACCAGCGGATGACCCGCGACCTCTACTCCGAGGGCGCGCAGATTCACATGAACGCGACCGCCGCCATCGAGATCGCCTGCTGGGACATCATCGGGAAGGCGACCGGGCGGCCGATCTACGACCTGCTCGGCGGCCGCTACCACCAGTCGCTTCGGGCCTACGCGAACGGCTGGTACACGGGCGACCGTACCCCCGAGTCCTTCGCCGAGAACGCCGCGCGGGTCGTCCGCAAGGGGTACCAGGCGCTCAAGTTCGACCCCTTCGGCGCGGCATGGCGCACGATGACCCCGGCGGACCGGCAGCTCTCGCTCGACATCATCGCCGCCGTGCGCGAGACGGTCGGGCCGGACGTGCAGATCATGATCGAGGGCCACCGCCGGTTCAGCGTCCACGAGGCCATCTGGTTCGGCGAGGCGTTGCGCGAGTTCAACCCGACCTGGTTCGAGGAACCGACCGACCACACCAAGATCGACGCAACGGCCGAGGTGGCCCGCCGCCTTGCCATCCCCGTCTCGGCCGGGGAAAGCTTCACCACCACCCACCAGTTCGCGGAACTGCTAAAGCACAACAGCGTCCACATTCTCCAACCGGACCCGTCGTGCATGGGCGGCATCTTCCGGACCCGGATGGTCTGCGCGATGGCGGACGCCAACTACGCCGTCGTTGCCCCGCATCAGGCGCAGGGGCCGGTCAGTACCGCCGTCTGCGTCCAGATCGGCGCATGCACGCCAAACCTGCTGGTGCAGGAACTGTTCGACGAGTTCAACGTCGACTGGGAATCGGAGATCGTGACCAACCCGATCCGGCAGGAGGACGGCTACATCCAGATCCCGGATGGTCCCGGCCTCGGCACCGATCTGAACTGGAGCGAAGTGGAAAAGCACCCTTATCAGGTCTCCAACTTCCTCCCGCTCTTCGCGCCCGGGTGGGAACGGCGCGAGGGCGAGGGAGGCCGGTCGAGTCGTGCCAGCCGCGGCGAGGAGCGGATGGGCGTCCGCGCCGAGGCGCCTGCTCTCCCCGAAGCCGCCCCGGACGCACCGTCCCGCATAGGCGCGAAGCAGATGCTCTCCCGCCCGCGACGCGACGCGTCAAATGACCCGATGGACCGCGGCCCCGCGATCGGCCTGGACTCCATGCTGAAGCGGCCCCGGCGCGACACCTCGGAGGACGCGTGATGACGGCGACCGCACTCCACGGCTGCATCCCCATTCTCGTTTCGCCCTTCACCTCGGACGGCGCGCTCGATCTCGACGCCTACGGGCCGCAGATCGAATGGGTCCTCGCTGAGGGCGCCACCGGCGTCGCCGTGAACGCCATCGCCAGCGAGGGGTACAAACTGACCGAGGCAGAACGCGACGCCGCCATCGAGCGGGTCGTCGCCGTGACCGCTGGCCGCGTGCCGGTCGTCGCCTCGGCGGACGGTCCCGGCGCGGAGCCAGCGATCGACCGGGCCGTCCGCGCCGCCCGCCTGGGAGCGGACGCGCTCATGGTCCTCCCTCCCTACTTCATCAAACCCGGCGCCGACGATCTGGTGGACTATTACGCGAGGATCGGCGAGGCCGCTCCCATTCCGCTCATCGTGCAGGATGCGCCGCAACTGACCGGGGTCGGGATGTCCCCGGCGCTCTGGGAGCGCATGGCCGACCAGATCCCGACCCTTGCCTGCATCAAGATCGAGGGCACACCGCAGGGACACGTTATCAGCGAGGCACTGGCGCGCTGCGGTGACCGCCTCGCGGTCTTCTGCGGGTGGGGCGGCTTGAGCATTCTCGACGCGCTCGAACGCGGATCGGCAGGCTCCATGCCGGCCGCGAACTTCACGCGCGAGTTTGCTGCGATCCAGCAGCGCTGGGAGGCGCAGGATCGCGCCGGCGCCGAAGAGATCTTCTCTGCCGTGCTGCCCTTCGTTCTCTGGTCGATGCAGTCCATCGACTTCTCGGTCGCCGCGACGAAGGAGGAGTTCCGCCGGCTCGGCATCCTCTCCAGCAATCACCAGCGCCTCCCGGCATTCACGCTCGACGAGGTTTCCCGCGCACAACTCGGGCGATTCATCGACGGGAGGGTCGGCGAATAGCCCCACCGGGCTCGCGGGCTCCTCGCAGGGACCGAGGAGCCCCAGGTCCGTTTTTCCGCGAGTGATACGATGTGACGACCTCCCGCGTTTCAGCAGCAGACGCGGACTCGCCGCACCCGGACATCATCCCGTGAGGGACCTCGCCATGATCCATCTTCCACGATTCACCCGCCGCGCCGCCTTCGCGGCCGCTGCCGCCGCCGCTGCTTCGCGGCGGCTTCACGTGCGTACCGTTTCCGCGCAGGAAGACCAGTCCGCGGCTCCGGTCGCGTCAGAGTCTCCGGTCATCCTCTCCACCGGCAAGGGGGAGGCGCCCTCCTACGGCGCTCGCCGTCCCGGCCCTGTGACCTGGGAGCGGGCCAACAGGGAGGTTTCAGCGGGCGTCGCGCCAACCGGGCTGCGGATCGAATCTGCGGCCATCGACTCCGTGATCGAGACCCTGCGCGTTACCGATGGCCAGATGCCCGACCCGACCGGACCATGGGTTGTCTCGTGGTACGAGAATCTGGGGCGGCTCGGAACCGGCGACAATGTCGTGATGGCCGGTCATATCGACTACTGGAACGTCGGTCCGAGCGTCTTCTACAATCTCGCCGCGCTCCAGCCCGGCGACGCCATCGACGTCTTCGGCGCGGACGGGCAGGACTACCGCTACGCCGTGGACTGGGTGCGGCAGTTCGACGCGTCCACCATCGACATGGACGCCGTCGTCGGGCCGACAGGCGCGGACACCCTCACGCTGATCACCTGCGGCGGCGCGTTCGACTACGCCAATGGGGAGTACCTGCAGCGTACGGTCGTGCGGGCGAACCGGGACGCGTAGTCCCGTCTCCTACCGGTCGCTCAGGCGCATCGCGACGCGGTAGCCGGTCTGCTGGAGCGTGGCCTCATCGTAGATGATGGGCTCCCGGTCCCCGAGCCGAACAGACCACGACGGTGATGGCGCGAGACTCTCGATCGTGAAGTCAAAGCTGCAGTGCGCCCCGTCCACGCTGGTGATGCCCACGCCAAGCGCGCCGAGACCGATGTCCGCTCCGTTCGCGTCCTGGACCGACACCGGCAGCCCTGCGGCGATGTCCCCGAGCGCGCCGCTCCCGGCGCAGCCGCCGTCGGTTTGCTGGAGCGTCGCGGAGTCGAGCACGATCCTTCCGGTCAGGGTCGGGACCGCTGGCGCTGCGGGAGCAGGGGAAGGTTCCGCCGGCACAGGATCCGCCGGGGCAGGCTCGGCCGGAGCCGCTTCTGCCGGCACGGCCTCCGCAGGAATGGCCGGAATCTCCTCGATGACAATCGGCGTCTCCTCGACCGGCGGCGCCGCGGGCTCCTCGACGGGCGCCTGGTCACCGCCACCATCCGGCGCGGCCTCGGGCGCCGGGTCCGGCGCGACCGGTTGGGCATTGGGATCATTCGCCGGGTCGACAACCGGTGCGGCGTTGGGATCGACCGTGGGCACCGGGGTCGGTTCCGGCGTGGGTTCCGGCGTAGGTTCGGGCGATGGGGTCTGCGCGGCGGCCGTGAGCAACTCGTCCAGCCCGCAGGCCGACAGCCCTTCCTCATACCCGGCAAGCAGGTTTCGCACTCGCTGATCGCCTGAGCCATGCGCCTGAT
>CAIPGK010000513.1 GCA_903864575.1 uncultured Chloroflexota bacterium | reverse complement strand
GGATCGAACTCGGCGGCGCGCCGGTCAACGTCATCAGCCGCTTCGTCGCCTCGCCGGACATGATGGAGGTCGTCGATCCGGTCACCATCAAGTTCTCCTTCGACAAGCCGCAGCCGCTTTTCCTCGGCGCAATGGCTTCCCAGTACGGCCCCTCGGTCATCAGTCCGACCGCCATCGAGGAGAACAAGACCGAGGAGGATCCCTACGCCCACGAGTTCTTCAAAATGGAAGCGGTTGGCACCGGCGCATACAAACTCGTCTCCAACTCCATCTCCGAAGGCCTTATCCTCGAAAAATTCGAAGAGTACCACCTCGGCTGGGAAGGCAATCACTTCGACCAGATCATCTTCCGGGTCGTTCCCGAGGATGGCACGCGCCGCCAGTTGCTCGAGCAGGGTCAGGCCGACGCCGCCGCCTACAACCTCACGCTCGACGCGGTCGAGGCGATGCGGTCCAACGCCGATCTGCAGGTCGTCGAATACCCGACCACCGCCGTCCAGTGGGCCATCCTCAATGCTCCTCGCCTTGGAACCGTCGAGGCCCGAAAGGGGCTCTGCTACGCCTTCCCCTACGACGACGTCGAGAAGGCGGTCTTCAAGGGGTTGCTCAAGCGAACCGGCCCGATCGCCAACACCGTCCGGGGCTACGACCCCGGGTGCTTCCTTTACCAGACCGATCTTGCCAAGGCGAAGGAACTTCTCGCGGCCGGCGGCTTCTCCGAAGGCTCGGTGATCGAGTACATGTTCGACGCGAACGACGAGCGCGAGTCCACCATCGCCCAGCTTTTCCAGGCCAAGCTTGGCGAAGCGGGCATCCAGCTCGAACTGAGCGCCGTCGACTATGCCACCGTCGAATCCACCATCTTCGGCGACATGCCCGCTGAGGAAAAGCCGCATATCATCGGCGGCTGGGGCTGGTGGCCGGATTACAACGATCCCTGGAATCACCTTGCGCCCAACTTCACCGCGGCCAATATCGGCAACGGCGGTTCCAACGCCGGCGCGTGGGAGAATGCCCGATTCGAGGAACTCATGGCCAAGGCCGAGGTTTTCGAGGACGAGGCCCAGCTCGACGAGCTCATGAAGGAAGCCCAGAACATCCTCACCGAGCAGGACCCGCCATGCATTTTCTACGGGCAGGTCGTGCGCTACGACGTGCTCCGTTCCGACATCAAGGGGTTCGAACCGAACCCGCTTTACCTCGATGCCTTCAACGTCTATGACATGTCCCGGGGTTAACCCCGCCTACATGCCGCGGAATCGCCGCTGGAGTCCCGATGCTCGCTCGCCTCATAATCCGACGGCTGATCTTCCTGGTCTTCGTCCTTTTCGGGCTGTCGGTCGTCACCTTCAGCCTCTCGCATATCGTCCCGGGCGACCCAGCCCGGCTGATGGCGGGTCCACGCGCCAGCAAATCCGCCGTGGAGAAGATCCGGAAGAAGTACGGGCTGGACGATCCCGTCCCGGTCCAGTACGTCGAGTACGTAAAGAAGGTCCTTCACGGCGATTTTGGCGACTCCTTTACCTCCCGGCGACCGGTCAGCCAGGACCTCAAGAAGTATCTCCCGGCGACCCTCGAACTCGGGCTTTACGCCTTCATCATCTCCACGATCATCGGCGTCCCGCTCGGGGTCCTGTCGGCAGTCAAACGCGACAAATGGCCCGACCATGTCGCCCGGTTCATCTCGATCTCGGGCTTGGCCCTCCCCGTGTTCTGGCTCGCGATCATGGCCCAGTTCCTCTTCTTCGGGAAACTCGGCTGGCTGCCCGACGGAGGCAGGCTCCCGATCGGCGCTGACACCCCTCGCACCATCACCGGGCTCTACACCGTCGACGCCCTCCTGACCGGCGAGTGGAACATCTTCCTCACGGCGCTCAAACACCTCGCGCTCCCCGCGTTGGTCCTGGCGTACGGCTCCCTCGCGGTCATCACGCGCATGGTCCGCGGAGGGATGCTCGAAGTCCTCACCCAGGATTACATCCGCACCGCCCGCGCCAAGGGTGTTGCCGCCAACTCCGTCGTCTTCGGTCACGCGCTGAAGAACGCACTGCTCCCTACCGTGACGTCCCTCGGGCTGCAGATCGGCCTGCTCCTCTCTGGCGCGTTCCTCGTGGAGATCGTCTTTTCCTGGCCCGGCATCGGCCGCTACGCCGTCGCAGCCATCCCGCGACTCGACTACAACGCCACCATGGCCACCACCCTTATCATCGCCTTCGTTTTCGTTCTCATGAACCTCGTCGTCGATATTCTCTACCTCTTCCTTGACCCAAGGATCAGCTACACGTGAGCACGACCACTGCTCTTGCAGATGCCGCTTCCGATTCCGTCGTTCCTGTCCTCGGCGCGCCGAGGAAGGAGACAAATCAGCTTCGGCGCAACCTGAAGCGGTTTCTCATTGGCAACAAGCTGAACCTTGTCGGCCTCATCATCGTCATCCTCTTCTTCTTTCTCTCGATCTTCGGGCAAGCGCTCGCTCCCTACGATCCCTACGCCCAGGACATCACCAACGCCAAACTCCTCCCGCCGTCAACCTCCCACCTGATGGGCACCGATGAACTCGGCCGCGACGTGCTCAGCCGCGTCATGACCGGCACCCGCATCAGCCTCATGGTCGCGGTCGTGGTGCTTACCTTCGCCGTCACCTTCGGAACCCTCGTCGGTTCCGTCGCGGGCTATTTCGGCGGCTTCGTCGATGAGGTGCTCATGCGCTTCACCGACATGTTTCTCGCATTTCCCGCGTTGATCCTCGCCATCGCCATCGCATCCACTCTCGGACGAGACCTCAAGTGGACGATGGTTGCGCTTTCCACGGTGTTCTGGCCCTGGTATGCCCGGCTCGTCCGGGCGCAGATCCTGTCGATTCGAGAACGTGACTTCGTTACCGCGGGAGAGAGCATTGGCCTCTCCGGGCCGCGGCTGCTCTTCAAGCACATCCTGCCCAACGTCGTCGCCGTCATCATCATCCAGCTCACGCTCGACATCGGGTACGCGATCCTCGCGACGAGCTCGCTCTCCTTCATCGGCCTTGGCGCACAGCCGCCATCACCGGAATGGGGGACGATGATGGCCACCGCTCGCAATTACTTCCGCGAGGCCTGGTGGTACATCACCTTCCCGGGCATCGCTCTGACCCTCACCGTGTTCGCCTTCAACATCCTCGGAGACGGCCTCCAGGACGCCCTCGACCCCCGCTCATCCCGCCGTTAACCCGGCGACAGCCCGATCAGGAATGACCACGGGCGGCATTGGGGTCCCTCGTCCTGCCTCTATCGTTCCGCGACTGCGATTCGCCTGCTAGACCACCGGCAGCGTGAACCAGAACCGCATCCCGCCTCTCGGCAGCGGTTCAGCTCCAATGTCGCCATCATGACCCTGCACGATGTGCTTGGCGATGGCCAGCCCGAGTCCCGTTCCAGCGGACTGGCGAGCCTTGTCGGCCTTGTAGAAACGCTCGAACAGCCGCGGCAGGTCCTCCGGCTCGACGCCAACCCCGTTGTCCTCCACTGCCACCTCGATGGTCGAGCCAAGCGGTCTCACTGTCAACCGGATCGTCCCCCCGGCAGGGGTGAACTTGATCGCGTTGTGAATCAGGTTCAGCAGCACTTGCTCCACCCGCGCCGGGTCAGCCATCACGGCTGGCAGGCCTTCCGGCGCATCCACGGTCACCTGCAACCCCGCCTGTTCGGCCTGGGTCCGCAGCCGCGCAGCTCCCGCCTGCACCAGTACCGATGAATCGGTCGGCGCCAACCGGAAGCCCATCCGCCCTGACTCCATTCGCGCCAGATCGAGCAGGTCCTCCACCAGGGCGTTCAACCGGTCCGACTCGCGGACAACTCCCGACAGCAACTCATCCGCTAGCTCCGGTTCCTCCAACGCCCCCGCCTGCAGCGTCTCCGCCGCCGCGCGAATGGACGCAATCGGCGTTCGCAGTTCGTGCGAGACATTGGCGACAAACTCTCGCCGCACCGATTCAAGCCGCTGCATCTCGGTCACATCGCGCATCACCACGAGACCAAGCGTCTCGTCTTCGGCATCGATTCGCTGCGCGGTCACGTCGAACACCCGTCCACTCGGGCCATGCCGCACGGCGCCATGCCGAATCGGCTCCGGGCCCTCCAGCGCATTCTGGAGCAATGCATCGAGTTCGTGATCGCGGGCGACCGTCACGAACGACCTGCCATGCGCCTCAGGTCCGGATCCGAGCATGGTCTCCGCCGCCGGATTTTGGTCGATCAGGATGCCCCGGCTGTCCGTCAGCACTACGCCGTCGGTCAGGTTCACCAGCGTCGTCTCCATGCGCCGCTGAATACGTTCCAGACTCTGAACCGAGGTCGTAAGTTGACGCACCATCAGGTTGAATGAACGCGCGAGATCACCGAGTTCCCGCGTCGTCGCAGGCTCGACCGAATGCCCCAACTCGCCGGCAGCAACCGCCATCGCCTGGCGCCGCAACTCTCCGATCGGCCGCGCGATCCGCTGCGCCACCCCGAACCCGATTCCGCCCACCAGCGCAGCCGCCGCGAGCGTTCCAAGAAATGCCAGCCGCCGCACCCGGTCGATGACGGAATCGATCGGCGCGAGCGGCTTGCCGACCCGCATCACCACCCCGTCCGGACCACCCTCCGCAACCGCGACGAACAGCATCTCCTGGCCGTCCAGATCGCGATGCACCGCGGTGTGCACACCCTTCGTTCGGGCGAGGGCAAAATCGGTCCACCCCACGTGCGAACGGACGATCTCCGGCGTCGTTCGGGAATCGGATACGAGATCGTTCGGACCGGTCACGACGGTGACCCGCCCATCCAGCGTCGCGCCCATGCGGTCCACCAGCGGCTGCATCAGCCAGGAACCGCCGATCTCGAGTTCGCCCAACGCAAGGCGCGCCCCGAGGCGGGCCTCCTGCTCCAACTCCGTCCGGAGCCGGTCGGCCATGATGCCGCCGATTTCCCGCGCAAGCAGGAACCCGAACAGAGCGAGCACAGCCGCGACGACCAGCGCATATGTCAGCGCCAGCCTGCCGCCGATGGTCGACGGAGCGGGAATGGAGATCTTGCGACCCGGCATGAGTTGAGATAGAGAATCGGGCATCAGGCCTCAGGCGTCACGCCGCAAGCAGGGCCGCGGACAGTGCGTCCCCGGTCAGTGTACGCAACCGACATCGGCAAAGTGTTAACACCAGCTGAGGAACGAACGACCGGAGCGCGCCATCATGGCGCGCCCCGGTCGGGCAATCCGTTCCCGAAGCGGGATCAGGACTTGCTGTCGAGAATCTTCTTCATTGCGAAGGCGGCCATGCCAGCGAACGCAGCCTTCACGGCCGGGTTGTCGAGAAGGCTCTTCTCGCCTTCCTTGCCGAGCAGCGCGCCAACTGACCCGTCGAAGTCCTTGGCGTGCGCCTGAGCTTCGGCCTGAGCCTGGGCTTGCGCCTGGGCCTGCCGCTGCGCCTGCTCCTGCATCGCCTTCTGGGTCATCTCGGCCAGGATGTTGGGCTCATCCTGATCGTCAGGCAGCTGCTGGAACTGCGGCACGCCGCGCTCCTTCATCGCCTGCTTGTACGCTCGCCGCATCTCCGGCGTCATCTGCTTGAATGACTGCCTCGCGGCGTCCTGCACGTCCTCGGGGCTCATCGCCCGGCTGACCTGCTTGAAGCGGTCGAGCACCTCGGGCGCCTCGTACCCCTGATCGGGCGGCCCCTGATCGTACCGGCTCACGAAATCCTTGGCCTGCGACCGCATTCGGTCGCCGTCCGGACCACCAAAAAGACCACCCAACAACTGGTCGACCATCTCTGCTCTCCTCTGGACGATCTCCGGGCAACCATGCCTCCGGAATCCGTCTTGCCCCGGCGTTCTCGCGGCCTCACGCGGATGACCGCTCCGAACACCTCTACGAATCATGATACCGGAAAGTTCCGCAACCGTCCGACCCGACTGCTACTCTGCTAACTCCGCGCGTGGTTCGCCACCTCCGCCTGCTGAAACACCCGCCGCAGGATAGCGATCGTCGAGGCGTAGGTCGAATCCATTCCGTGGTAGGACAAGCCGCGCGCACCGAGCGTTTGCGCCCGCGTATAGGGCGTATCCGACGCATAGTGAATGATGCCCAGATCGAACATGTTCGGCAGGTGGTTCTGCAGGTTGATCGCCTCATCCTCGGGGTACCGCTGCAGGTAGACATCCTCGTAGATCGCATCGAGATAGGGGCCCGCCTCCATCTCGACGACCGTATAGTTTTCCCGGTAGTAGAAATCCAGATACCCCTGATTCTGCAGGTAGGTGCCCTTGACCGTCACCGCCTTCTGGTTATCGAGCGCCGCGCCGTAGACCAGATATGGCGCAAGGTCCGCATACTGGAAACAATTGCTGAACCAGTAGCTGTTGCCGGAATGCTCATCGTAGACCGAATTACTGAGCATCACGTCGCCAATGCGCCCGTTCAGCGTCGCCGCCTTCCCGAGAATGTAGACCCCGCGCAACTTGTCCGTGCTGATGCCCACCTGCGCGAGGATGTTGTAGGCAGCTAGCCCGAGCGGATAGTCCACATTCACCAGCACCGCATCCGATCCGCGCGGATCGCAGCGACTCCCGTTCGCATCGGTAAGTCGCGGATCGAACAGCGCAGGGTCAAGCTTCGACAGCTCGATGATCTGGATTCGAACGTCCACCCCGCCGGCCGGGTCAAGATGATGGATGCCGATACTGGCCTCCTCCATCACTCGCTCCTCCCGCTCGATCTCCCGGTGCGGCTGTCCGAAGAAGCCGCGTGCGGCAAAGTAGAGCAGGTTCTCCCACGAGGATCGGCTTTCGCCACGATCGAGTTGATCCAGTTCGTCCCGCAGATCGGCATCGTTCCCGCCGCGGATGTACTCAACGAGCGCATCCTTGCGCCGTCCTGCGGCTCCGGATAGCACATTGACGATGCTATGCGTGTTGGACGACACGAAATAGATCGGCCGGTCGCCCAGCCCGAGCTCAGTCAGCAACTTCGACGCCGGATGCCACCACTGCCTCGTGATCCTCGCGTACCCGAGGTTGCTTCCGCCGATCATCTGCAACGTGTAGCGCTTGCGCTCCGCCGCGATTCGGCGAAGGTTGGCCGCTGCGCCAGAGCCCCACACGGCCATCAATCGTGCCCAGTCCTCCGGTCCGATCAGCAGCGTCTCGCGCACCGCATCCCGGGTGGCGGTGTCGAGGGCCTCGTCGCCGGACATGCCATCCAGCTGTGACACCAACTCCCGGCGTGCGGCCAGGAGCCGGTGCATCTTGTTCCACTCGATCTGGTAAGCCACGATCGTCGGCACCAGATCGTCGAGATCCGACGGCGACGCGATATAGGCCGCCAGCGTCTTCTCCCGGTCGAAAAGCCACCTCCGCCGGCGTCCGGGAGCGCTCACCTTCGGCCAGTGGCTCATGTCATGCCCCGCCCGCATGAACGCCTGTTCCGATTGCCCCAGCAGGATATGCCGGACGTCCACAATGCAGGCTGGCAATCGTTGGGTAGAGTAGATGAACGCGTTGAGATCAGGTTCGCGCTCACTTGCGCCAGCATGCAGCGAGGAGAGCACCGTCAGGTGCGCCGGCTCGAGACTGGAGACTCCGATCGCGCCGGAACTCTGGAGCAGCGTTGTGTACGTCCTGATATAGAGGTCGACCTCGCGTTTCCCGGCTTCGTAGGGACTCGCGCCAAGCGGAGATGCCCCCGTGTGCCCACGAGCCCGCTGGTGATCGTGTTCTTCGAAGGTCTCCCGGTGCCCCAGCGTCCCGCTCCGCTCCATCGCGCTCGTCCTCCACTCGCCTGATTCCGGCGAGTATACGGTCGCGCGTCATGGCCATTCGTGAACACGTCCTGAATGCAGTGACCCCGCGCTTGGGAGCGCGGGGCCAGAACGACAACTCCTGTTTCGGCTTCGCTTCACGAGATCAACGACGAATGTAGTCGATCCCGTCCTCGAGACGCATCGCTGGCCTGCCGATCAGCATGTCCGTTGCCGACTCTGACGAACAGTTGTCCACGGAAAGCATCTTCAACTGCTCCGACGTCACCGGTGGCCGCAACGCCTTTGGCAGCGGCTTTGAAAGATTCACCACCGGTTTCATGAAGGCGATCGGAACCTTGACCATGGGCTTCTTCAAGCCCAGTTTGGCGGCAATGACCGACAGCATCTCCTGGTATTCATAGGTCTTGCCGCCGCCGAGGTCGTAGATATGCCCGGCGGTCGCCGGGTCGTCGAGCGCCCGGACGAAGGCCGACGCAACCTCACTCACCGACACCGGCTGAAACTTGCTCTTGCCGTCTCCGACGACCGGAATCACAGGAGCGGCCTTGACCAGCCCAGCCAGCGTATTGATGAACTCATCTCCCGGGCCGAAGATGACCGAGGGCCGGAAGATCGTCCACGGAATCCCGGAACCGATTACCGACTGCTCTGCCTGCCACTTTGCCTCGAAGTAGCTATACTGCGGGTCGTGGCGCGTGCCCATCGCGCTCATCTGGATGAAGCGATCGATGCCGGCCCGTTTCGACTCTGCCACGACATTCACGGTTCCCTGGCGGATGATCCCGTCGAATGTTGCCCCGCCCTCCTCGGCAATGATCGCGACGAGATGGATGACCGCTTCACACCCGTCCATCGCGCTACGCAGGGTTTCCGGGCGCGTGACGTCCCCGACGACCACTTCGACGTTTGGCCCGGCGAGGCGATCTGCGGCCGCCCGGTTCCGGACCAGGAGTCGAACCGGACGGTCCTTCAACTGCGACCGAATCGCGGAACCGACAAATCCGGTACCGCCGGTGATGAAGATTCGTCCAGTAACAGGTTTCGCCTCGGACATCTCGATAGCCTGCCTTCCGTTCAGGAGCGTGGGTCGGCTCGGAGCCGTCTAGAAGGAATCCTCGTCGGCCTCGGAGGCGGCGCGGACGTGAGCAAGCAGCGCGGCAGGCATCACCGCGATCGCATTCCGACCCATCGAACGGACCAGACCGCGCTCCTGCATCTCGGCGAGCTTCCGAGTCACGGTCACGCGATTCGACCCGATCATGTTGGCGAGTTGCTGGTGCGTGACCGGCTCTGAGATCACCACCGAGCCGTCGGCAGTCGGACGACCGAACCACCGGGACAGCGAGAGCAGCGTAGTCGCGAGACGCACCGAAGTGTCGCGCGCCAGAAGTTGCTCGGCGAGGGTCTGCAGCTCGGTCATGCTCCGGTTCATGCCGCTCACCAGCGAAAATGCGAGCTCCGGAGATTCGGCTACCGCTGCGGCAAGACCGTCGCTGTCGACAACGGACACCGTGGTGTCCACCAACGCTTCCGCGATCGCTCCGCTGGCAAGTTCGTTGTTGGGATCTTCCTGCGTGAAGATCATGTTCGGCCCAAGCAGGCCGACGTTGATCGAACGGCCATCCGACAGGGTCTTGTACAGCCGCACGCAACCGCTGCGAACGATGTACACCATGCCGTATCCCTGGCCGGGGCCGAAAATTTCTTCACCCTTGGCGTAGGAGGCGCTGACCGCCTTGGCCTTGCGCTGACGGGAAGCGCCCTGTGCCGAGGGCATGGCAGCGGGGCGAGCGGCGCGGGCAGCCGGAACGGGCGCTGCAGCCTCGCCGCGGTACCATCCCGGCGCAGTGACTGCAAGCGTGCGAGCGGTACCACCATCCCGAACGGCGAACTTCATGCTGGGCCTCCCGGACGTGTCCGTCGTGGACGAGTTCCCGGTAACGACGGTCAGTTCCGTCGTTCCTTGTTGACCAGAGTCTACCGGGGCAAAGAGGGCTTGTCAATACTTTGCACAGGCTTTTGCACAG
>CAIPGK010000512.1 GCA_903864575.1 uncultured Chloroflexota bacterium | reverse complement strand
TGAGTCTTCTTACAATACGGATGTACTGAGCCTTGTCGTGGCGCGCGGCTATGTCGCCAAGCTGATGGGCAACAAGGCAGTGGCGAGCTATCTGCGCCGCCATCATGCGGATTTGACGGAGGAATTCCAGACCATCGTGGCCAGTGCTTCACTTGATGAGGGAATGGCGGTTGGCTGAGGTGGTGTATCTTTTCATCCCACCCGTCGCTTCACCACCTGCACATGCAGCGCCGCGGATGCTGCAGGTTCGTGATCGGCATGGTGGCGATGGTGGTCGTGGTCGGCTGACGCGCGCGGCGCGGGCGATATCCGCGAGGGCCAGCCGATCCTGCCCGAGGCGAAGCGTCACGCGCCGAGCTCCGCCCGCAGCACCCGCGCCGAAGCCTCCGGCGCCTCCTCCATCGGCACGTGGCCGATCCCAGGCAGAATCACGGTGCGCGCATCGGGCAAAGCTTGCTCGTAGTTGACGGCATGAGTGGCGGGCACAGCGCCGTCTCGCTCGCCCCAAAGCAGCAGCACTGGCGCGCGGATCGTCGCCAGGATCGGTTCGGGCTGCAAAAGGCGCGTCTGCAGCACACGGTCGAGGATCGCCCGCCGCACCCCGGGCGCCAGCAGCATCGCGTGGTAGCGCTCCACCACCGCATCGGTCAGTATGCCGGGCACCGCATATGCGTTCCGCATCGTCCTTTCCAGAAGGGGCTTCGGCGCGGTGTAGGGCAGCAGGCGCATTAGCCAGGGCAGCCGCTCCGGCGTGCGGCCATACTCGCGGCAGAAGCTCGCGAACCCGTATGGCGCCATCAACACGAGCTTGCTGACCCGCGCCGGTTCGGCCGCAGCAAAGCGCCAGGCGATCCGCCCGCCCATGGAGGAGCCGACCACCGCCGCCTGGCCGATCCCGAGCCGGTCGAGCAGCGCCACGAGCACCGCGACGCGGCGCTCGTCCGAGTAGTCGCCGGTTGGGTCGGGCCCGGTTAGGCCGAAGCCTGGCAGGTTGAGCGCGACCATGCGGAATCGTTTCTCCAGTAGCGGCACCCAGGCCTCCCAGGTGTGCGGCGAGGAGCCGAAGCCATGGATCAGCAGCACCGCCGGGCCGTCGCGCCTTAGCAGCGTCACGCCGCGCCACCGGCACCACACCAGCAGAAAGGGAACGGCGAGCGGCGAGCGGAGCCCGGTCTGCATGAGGGGCGAAATTCCCTCGCCGCCCCATTTCATCGAGACCTGCGCGAAGCCCCAGATGGCGCAGAGCGCCACCAGCGGCAGCGCATGGGCGGGCGGCATCACGCCTGGTGATGGATCCTGCCGCCGACCACGGTCGCCAGCACCTGCGTGCCGGCGATGTCCTCCCCAGTCAGCACGTCGCGGTCCAGCACGATCAGGTCCGCGAGCTTGCCGATCTCCAGCGAGCCCTTCTCATGCTCCTCCCGCTGCGCCCAGGCGCCGAGGGTGGTGTAGGCGTGCAGCGCCTCGATCGGCGTGATCGCCTCCCGCTGGTCGAGATCGGTGCCCCCCGTGGTGCGGCGCGTCACCATGGCGCCGAGCGCGGTCCAGGGGGAGACGCGGCAGACCGCGAAGTCGGAATGGCCGGGGGCGGGCACGCCGGCGTCGATCAGGCTGCGATGCGGCCACATCCAGCGCATGGCGTCGCGGCCGCGATTCGCGGCATAGGCTTCGCCCAGTTCGTCCATGAAGCCCGTCGCGGAGCTGTCCACGAAGCCGCCCCGCTTGAGGCGTTGCAGGATGGGTGGCGTCACGTAGCAGCAGTGTTCGACGCGCATCCGGTGGTCCGCGACGGGATGCGCGGCCAGCGCCGCCTCCATGACGTCCAGCGCGAAGTCGATGCCACGGTCGCCGACGCCCTCGATCATCACCTGCAAGCCTGCCTTGTGGGCGGCGGTGGCGCGGGCGGTCAGATCTTCCCGCTCATACAACAGCATGCCGGTATTCGGCACCGGCTCGCCCGGCACCGGCGTGCCGAGATAGGGGTCCCAATAGGCGGCGGTGCGCCCCGATGTGGAGCAATCCGGGCACCATTCGACCCCGATGAGCCTCAGCCACTCATCGCCGAAGCCCGACTGGATGCCCGCGCCGATCAGGTGCGGGATCAAGGGCTCGTCCCGGCCGGAGGCGATGATGCCCATCCGCATCCGCCAGCGCCCATCGCGCTGCATCCTCTGGTAGGCGCGGATTGCCTTCGACGGCGTCAGCGAATTGGCGACCGAGGAAATGCCGGCGGCGAGACACTGATTCTGCACCATCTCCATGCCCTCGGCGATATCGGCCTCGCTGTCCTGGCCGTGCACCGCGTTGAGGAAGACATGCGCCGCCGTCTCTCGCACCAAGCCGGTGAAGCGTCCATCGGCCAGGCGGTCGAAGCGGCCGAAGGCGGGGTCTTGCGTGTCGGCGGTGACGCCGCAGGCGGCGAAGGCCGCGGAATTGGCGAGGCCGAGATGCCCATCCGTCCGCAGGATGAAGATCGGCCGGCCGACGCTCGCGGCATCGAGTTCCGCGAGCGTCGGATAGCCGCCGCAGGCACGTTCGTTCAGCCGGTAGAAGGCGCACCAATGGCCGGGCGGCACCGCCGCGCACCGCGCGCGAATGCGGGCGAGCAGGGCATCCCGCGTCTGGACGATGTCGGGCGAGACCAGCGTCCAGGCGCGCAGCCGCAGCGCATAGGCATCAGGATGCGCGTGGCTGTCCACGATGCCGGGCAGCACGCGGCGGCCCTCGGCGTTGAGGATGGTGGTGCCCGGCCCCGCCAGGTCGCGGATGGCGGCGTCATCGCCGATCGCGACGATGCGGCCATTCAGCGCGGCCAGCGCCCCGGCCTCGGTGCCCGTGGCGTCCATCGTAGCGATGCGGGCGTTCAGGAGGATGAAGTCGGGATGCATCACGCCACCAACCGATCAATCTGGTCGCGCAGCCGGTACCAGCCGCCGACGATGGGAAGGAACCACGGCGTACCGGTGTAGGTCGGCCGTGTCGGAAAATTCAGGCCATCCAGCGGGAAGCGCTGGTTCGCCGCGCCGGCAAGCTTCAGCGCGACATTGTGGCCGAGCCAGGTTGCCATGGCGACGCCGCTGCCCTGGCAGCCGGCCGCGAAATGCACGCCATCCTGCACGCCGATATGGGGCAGGTAGTCGAAGGTGAAGGCGACGTAGCCGGTCCAGGCGTGGGTGATCTTCACGTCCTTCAATTCGGGGAAGGTCGCGGTCATGTAGCCATGCAGCGTCGGCGCGGATTGCTCCGCCGTCGCGGCTCGGAAACTCGCCCGCCCGCCCCACAGCACGCGCTTGCCATCCGGCGAGGGCCGGAAATAGTTCAGCACGCGCTTGCTGTCGGAGATCATGCGACGGCCCGGGAACAGCCGGTCCATCGTCTCCGGCGGCAGTTCCTCTGTCGCGATGATGTAGGAATTCAACGGGATCAGCCGCCGCGCCAGCCAGGGCAAGGCGGTGCCGCGCGCATCCTTGGAATAGCCATTGGTCGCGACCAGCACGGCATCGGCACGCAACTCGCCCTTGTCGGTGGCAAGCCGGAAGCCGCCGGCTTCCTCCCGGATGCCGCCCACGCGCACGCCATCGACCAGATGCGCCCCCGCGCGTTCCGCCGCTGCCGCCAGGCCGCGGGCGTATTTGCCGGGATGCAGGCTGCCGGTCGCCGCGGCCGTCATGCCGCCCTGGTAGTGGTCGCTGCCCAGGAATTCGCGCTGCCGCGCCTTCGGCACCATCGCCGT
>CAIPGK010000511.1 GCA_903864575.1 uncultured Chloroflexota bacterium | reverse complement strand
GGCGGTGTCATCCTCCGGCGGCAGGCGGCCGGCGCGGTGGTCGATCGACCACGTTCCCGCCGCCGCCGGCATTGCGAGGTCGATCCCGTCGTCCCACCACCGCCAGCCCTGCGCGCGGTCGCCGGGCGCATCATCCTCCCGCCACGGCAGGACCGTGATCCCGTCCGGGTCCCGCACGCGGACGATCCGGGCCGGGTTCACGCTCCCCGGAGTCACGGCGATCCGGCGCGCGCCCGCCTCCACGGGAACGGCCGCCGTCGCATCCATCGGCACGGAGATGCCGTACCTCCTGATCGCGTCGGCGATGGCGTCGTTCAGCACGGCATCGCTCCAGAGCTGGACCGGGCCGGGGTCCTCCAGCCTGATCCGCAGGTCGGCGCGCAATTCGGCGCGGGTCGTCATCGGCTCATCTCCCTTCCCCGACCGCCCCGACGGCGGTCAGGCTCAGCTCCTCCAGCACCTTGCGGAACTCGCCCTCAGGGTCGTCCCCGCCAAGTGCGGCAACGGCGCTCCGGCGCGAGTGAATCCCCCGCTCCACCAGCAACGCGGCATTTCGCACCTGCCCGTCGAGATCGCTCGGCAGCACGCTCGGCCAGACCGCCTCCATCCGCCGCCACCCGCCGAGGTTCGCCCCGCCGAAGCGGTCCAGCACATCCAGCAGGCGGGTGTTCCGCTCGCGGAAGAAGGCGTCCCACACGCGGCGCTTGCGGGCGACCTTCTGCAGCAGCGGCTGCACCTCCACCTCCAGCGCCGCGCCGGAAAGGTTGCGGCCGCTGTCGCCGAACGCCGTCCGCGGCGTCTCGCTCAGATCGTGCAGGGCACGGAAAAGCAGGTCGAGCGCCTGCACGTGCAACCCGACCCCGCCGCCGCCCAGCAGATCCAGCAGGTAGGCGCGCGCCCCTTCCGGCAGTTCCCACGTCGCGCCGGGGCGGATCGCGATCCCCTCGCTGCCGTCCACGTTCTCCAGCACCGCGATCGGCGCGCCGGAGAGATCGAGAATCCGCGAGAGGGTCGAAATCCGGCTGTTGATCTCCCGGCAGGCGTCGTACAGATCCTCCAGGTCCGACCGTCCCCAGAGGTCGTGCGGACGCGGGTCGTTCGGCAACAGCACATACGGAATCCAGCCGTAGGGGTTCTCCCCGTCGCGGACCATCTGCCCCGCCACCTCCACCTGCCAACGGTCGGCGGTCCACCGCTCCGAGACCGGCAGCAGCCGGTCGGGCACGGCGTAATGCCCGTCCCGCAGCCAGCCGAGGGCCGCCAACCGCTCGGGCGGCAGTCCGTAGCGCTGGGTGATCTCCAGCGCCTGCCGCGGCCGGTCCGGGGCCGTCCGCGCCGAGAGGGTCGCCGGGTCCACCGGCGCGACCACCGGGGCGTCGCCCTCCGCGTCCCACGTCACCTTCACCGCCGCGTCGCCGACGGTCGCCGCCTCGATGCACAGGGCGACATCGAGCGCGCCGAGATCGAGCGCGGCAACTGCGGCGGCCAGCGCGCGCTCCGCCGCAGCCGCCCCATCCTCCTCCTGCCGCGCCGCCCCGGCCGCCCGGAAAGTGACCGGCGCCGGAAAGACATAGGCGGCAGTCTTGCGAACCACCGCCCTCGCGTAATTGACCGTGATCCGCGACTCGCCTCGCCGGGGCGGAGTCGCCCACTGGTCGCCCTCCGCAAAGGCGCGGGCGGCGGCGTATCGGCGCAGGCGGGCCTCCTCGGCCGCGTCCGCGCCACTTCGGTCCACCCCCAGCGGCCACCGGGCCGGGGGTGCGCTGGCGGAACGGGAATCCATGGTCGTCTCCTTTCACGATGTGATGAGATCGCCGCGCGTGGCGCGCCCCCGCGGGCAGCGGCCGCGTGGCCACAACGAACTGGACGCTGCGATCGCAGCGTCCAGTCAGGTCAGATCCGGGATGAGTGGTTTGACGCGAGCGCCGAAGGCTCAGGCAGATGCCGAATCCCGTGTCGCCGGCGATCCGCTCCCCGTCATCCTGACGAAGGAGGGATCTCCACCACCAACCCGGGCGGCGAGATCCCTCCTTCGTCAGGATGACGACATGACCGTCGGAAACCGCTCTATCCGCTCGTGTCGACCGGTGTGCACACTTCCACCAGCACCCCGTTCGGATCGCGCACATAGGAGACCGTCTGGCCCCACGGCATCGCGACCGGTTCCTTCACCGGAATGGCGCCGGCCGCGACCGCCCGCGCGAAGGCTGTGGCGACATCATCGGTCGTCAGCGCCAGCTCGACTCCCACCGCCCGCCCCTCCGGCCGGATCAGCTCGATCCCGATGCCGTGATTGACGGCAATCGACACATCGGCGAAGGCGATCGTCGTCCCGCCGGTCTCGAGTTCGCCATAGTCGCCGTCGTCGCTGATGAACCGGCGCGAGAGCCCGAAGGCCGTCTCCCAGAACGCCAGGGACGCCGCAACGTCGCGGACATACACGATCGTCCACGCATACTGCATGTCGTTCTCCTGTCGTGATTACGTAATCACCGGATCGGCGCGCCACCGAGCGACGCAGGCACGCGCCCGCCACGGGCCACGCCCGCGAGCACGTCCAGCAGTTGCGGGTAGTTCGTCTCGGCGGCGTACTGCCCCTCGGCGCGCTCGCGGGCGCGGGCGCCCATCGCGGGAAGCTCGGCCCGGTTGTCCAGCGCCCAGCCCATCCGGTCAACCAGCGGCGCTTCGGTGTCGGCGTCGATCAGGAACCCCGACCGGCCATCCTCGATCATCTCGGGAATCGCGCCAACGCGGGACGCAATGACTGGCACTCCCGCCGTCATCGCCTCGATCACCGCATAGGGCGAGTAATCGAACCGCGTCGGAAAGACGAACAGGTCAAACCCCGGCAGCACCGAGGTCATCAGCACGTCCCACGGCACTTCGGACATCAGCTTCACGTTCGGCAGGCTCGCGGAACTCCGCGGCGCGTCCCCGCACACCAGCGTGAGATGCGCCCGGTCCGCGAAATGCTCCTGATGAACCCGCAGCAGCAGATCCGCGCCCTTCCGGTTGAACCCGTTGCCGATGAACCCGATCTTCAGCAGGTCGTCGTGCCGCCCGTTGCCGTTCCCGTTCCCGTTCCCGTTCCCGTGGTGGCCGTTCCCGTTGCCATTGCCGTTCCCGTTCCGGCTCGCCGGGCGATAGGATGCCCAACTGCGGCCAAACAGCCCGGTGCGCTGGCCATCCGCCGCGCCCTTGCCGTTCCCGTTCCCGTTCCCGTTGGCGAACCGTCCGCCGGGCGCGCCCCCCGCCTGCGGCAGGGTGACACCATTGCGGACCACCTGCACCTTCGACGCCGGAATGCCGTAGTCATCGATCACCGACGCAGCCGCCCAGTCCGAGAAGGAGACGATCAGGTCGCTCCGCTCGTAGATCCGACGCTCCAGTTCGAGCGTCGTCTTCAGGAACGGTGAGTTGACGTAGCGCGATTCCTTGAACGCCAGCTTCCACGTCAGGTCGATCGACACCACCGCCGGCACCTCGCGCGGCAGGTCCAGCACGCTGGTCGCCGCGGTCTGGGTGTGGATGTACACCAGATCCAGATCCTTCGGCTGGTACCGGCGCAGGAGATACCCCACCTGTTGCCGCTTGAACTGGAACACCCACCAGGTGAAGAAATCCAGCTCGCGGCCTCCCGTCAGCGGCACGTTCAACCGGCCCAGGAAATCCCCCAGCCGATCCATCCAGTACAGCGGGATGATCGTGGCGTCAAACCGGACATCGCTCAGCAGGTGCTGCTCGAGGAAGCGCAGGTGGGTCTTGTGGCCCAGTCCATATTCGACAAAGAAGAGGGACCGCGCCGGAGCCGTTTGCCCCAACCTCGCGCCGGTATCCACCTGCACCAACGGCCCTCCCCAGAACGTGGCGTTCCACATGCGACGCAGCCCGGATGCCCATCACCACCCGGCAACGTCGTGGCGAGCCACAACCCGGCGCGCTCATCCCCCCCGACCGCCCGGTGAATCCGCGACCCACCATGACACCCGGCGATGCTTCGCGCCCATTGCATCATACCCGATCCCATCACCCAAGGGCCGTCCGCGGCGCCGTGCGTCGCGAGCCATTCCCCCCGGCTCGACCGGCGGCCGTCGCTCCCCTGCACGCACGCTTCGCGCCACCAGACGGCCCGGCGCGGAAACTCCACGCCCATGCATGGCGACACGTATCAATCCCGGCCACTCCCTCCTGTGTTGAAGGGTTCTGGATGGCCGCAGGCGGCGCCAACTCCTACTCCTCCCCCTGGTTCGATGGCGACGCCTGGACCTTCTGGATCGGCGGCGCCGATTACGACCACGACGGCAGCTACCGCGCCTGGCTCTCCGACGCCATGCTCGGCTGGTTCGACCTCTCCGCCGCCCAGATCGTGACCGGCCACGAATTCGAGATCGCGGTTAACGGCGCATCCGTCACTCGCCTCACCGATCCGGTCTACGGCGACGGCATCCTGCTGGACATCCCCCACCTCACCATCGCCGCGCTCGACCTCGGTCTCGGCGCAATGAGCAGGCGCTCCGCCCGGGCTGGCGGCAAGGTCTCCCTCCCATCCGCCAAAGCCAGCGCCCAGGCCGTCAGCGGCGCGACCATCACCATCCGCCCTGCTGCCGCAAATCCGGACCCCGCTCCGGCTCCCCGGCCCACCCGCGACCCGAAGCCGCCGCGCTCCAGACACCCGAAGCATCGCAAGCCCTCCCGTAACCACCACGGCAAGCGCTCCGACAGGCAGCGCTGAACGCGGAACGCGGAACGCCCCGGACCTGGTGGTCCGGGGCATCCGTTTCGCCAACTGATCGCGATCCATCACGCCATCACGGCGTCCGGGGTCACATGCAGGCCGCTTGCGCGAAGTACTCTTCTCCGCCGTTCCCGGCGTACCCGGCGATCGTGCACGTCGAGGCAGAATCGATGAATTGCCTGCTGATCACGCTCATCCCGCCCGTCGAGGGAATCGTATAGAGCCCGCAGGAGACGGCCTTCGATCCTCCCGGGCACGTTGCGGTGGCGGTCATGAACTCGCCGGCCGCCGTCGCCTTCCCGCTCCCTGCCGTCACCAGCGTCACATTGCCGCCCAGACCAAGCGCCAGGACGGCCGTCGGACCCGTCGGACCCGTCGGACCTGTGCGGCCAGTCGCGCCCGTGATCCCGGTGATCCCCGTCGGGCCAGTCGCGCCCGTGATCCCGGTCACCCCCGTCGGACCCGTCGCACCCGTGATCCCGGTAACGCCCGTCGGGCCTGTCACCCCCGTTTCGCCCGTCGGACCTGTCACTCCCGATTCGCCCGTCGGACCTGTCGGACCAGTACGGCCAGTCGCGCCAGTCGCGCCCGGCTGTCCAATGGGCCCCTGGAGCCCGTTGGCCCCGTTGGACCCGTTGCGGCCCGTCGGGCCCGTCTCACCCGTCTCACCCGTCGGGCCGATCTGACCGATGTCACCGGTCGGCCCGGTCGGCCCGGTCGGCCCATTGCCCGATCCGCCTGGTCCGGTCGGCCCGGTCATCCCCGCCGGTCCGGTCGGCCCCTCGGTCTTGCTCCGGGTGCACACCCCCTTCGTGCAGGTCAGCCCGTTCTCGCACTCGTTCGCGTTCGCGCACGGCATGCCTTCCGACTTCCGTCGGCACCGTCCCAGCCCGTCCTTGTTCGCCAGGCTCTTCTGGCAATAGTCGGTGCAGCAGTCGCTGTTCGTCGTGCAACGGTTTTCCCGCACGGAGCCATCCCCGCACGGGCCGGATGCGACCGGCCTGTCCTCGGCGGCGGCGGGCGCAGCCGAGCTTGTCGCGCCAACGTCACCGCCGGGGGAATCTCCGTCCCGGTCCTTGCGGTCCTTGCGGTCCTTGCGGTCCTGCCGGTTGCCGCCCTTTGCCGCCGCCGCTGCAGGCGCGGCAATCAACCCCGCCAACGCCGCGCCGACCGTCGCCCGCCGGTTCGAGCCCCGGGCAAGGCTGCGCGCCAACGCATCGAATCCCTGCTTGTCCATGGCGTCTCACTCCCCAGAGTCGGCGACCGCGCATCCAACCATGTTGCACGGTAACCACCTGTATGAAGCGAAGTATGCCATGTCAATGTCAGGAACGGCGATCCACCCCCAAGCCCGGCTACGGCAGGATTCCCTCGATCCGCGCCACCCCGAGTTCGCTGAACACCCCCAGCCCCGCATACCACTTGATCCGGGTCCGGGACGCGTCCTTCGTCTCCAACTCCCCCACCGTCTCCACCTGGATCCCCCCGTTTTCCAGTCCCATCACGCCGACCCCCTGCCCGAACTTCAGCGCATAGACCGACGAGCAGACCGCCGCGCTCGTTCCCTTCACCTGCGTCTCGCTGATGAAGTCGTCCACCACCAGCGGGATCCCGTCGTAAAAGATCGCCCGCTGGCCGAACGCGTCCACATCCGTCTCCATCAGCGTGCCGCTGGTCCGGCGCAGCGCCGAGAGCCGCCGCCGGGTCCGGCGACTGACCAGCAGCGCGTCCGGCTTCCCCGGCTTCACGAGATCGATCAGCGAATCCATCATGTCCAGCGTCAGCGCCCCTCCGTTGGTCCCCGCCGAGACCGTCTGCCCTGCCGGGATCGCCTTCGTCAGCCCGTCGAACGCCTTCGGATCGCTCGTGCTGTCGCCGTTGTAGAACGCCGCAAGGTACGCGCTCGCCACCGCCTTCGCCCGGCTCGCGATCACCTCCGCCTCGATGTCGTGCGGCGTCGCGTAGGTCGCCTGCACGAAATTGTCCACGTCAGCATCGCCGCCGATGATCTTCAACGCCGCCGTCACCTGCGTCCACGTCGGCGTCGCCTCCGCCCAGGTGTCGCCCACCTCGTAGAACGCCGCCGCGGGCATCGTCGCCTCCCGGTTGTACGTGACCGCCGTGCCCGTCACCTCCAGGAAGGGCAGCAGCTGGAGCAACTGCGACTCCTTCACGATCGTCTCGATCACCCCGCGCAGGAGCAGATCCTGCGTCAACTTCGCCGCCTCCACCTTCGTCATCGCCATGGTGCGCCGCGCTCCTCCTGCGTCCTCGCCTCCCGGGACCATCACCGCCGCCGGCCCATCGCCAGCGCCGTCTCCCGTTCACGGCATAAGTACGCCCCGGCGCAGGTAAAATCGCCCGCCCGCGCCAGATTGGCCCGCACGGTGAACGCGCATCACCCCGCCCGATCCCGCCGCAGCGGGGACGGTCCGGCATGGTCGCCTGGCGTCAGCGCCTCTCGGTCATGCGTGACAACATCCGCATCACCGGTACAATTCCGCCGCGCCGGGCGCCGATCCCGCAGGGACCACGTGGCTCCCGCGAGATCCTCACAGGTCCCTGCCGACGCGATCGCCAGCGCCAGCGGAGGGCACGGGCACATGGATCAGCACCTGTTCGATGGATTGACGCGCCTCCTCGGCGCGCGCGCCGCCCGGCGAGACGGCCTCCGGGCGGTGCTCGGCCCGGCGCTCGGCCTCGCCACCGCTGGCGCGGCGACGAATGCGCCAGCCGCCTCCCGCCCCCGCGCCGAGGGCCCCTGTGGCGACGGCAGCCGCAAGCAGAACACGTGCAGCACCGACAAGAACTGCTGCACCGGCATCTGCGACACCTCCAAGGGCAAGACCAACCGCGACCGCAAGGGCCGCTGCCGCTGCGTCCGCAAGGGCGACCCCTGCTCCGAGGACCGCAACTGCTGCTCCCGCGGAAACCAGGCCATGTCCTGCGAGAGTGGCGTCTGCACCCCGCTCCCTCGCATCCCGACCGGTCAATCCTGCGTCCCCGGCGTGGATCGCTGCGCCGACAAACACGCCTCCTGCACCACCTACGAGACGGATGCCCAGGCAGTCCTCCACGCCCCGGCCGGGACCTGGTGCCTTCTGCCAACTGGCGCAAAGGGCTGCGGCCAACCCGCATACGGGAGCATGGCCTGCGCCGGCGCATACTGCGCTCCGGGCGCAAGACCGGGAGCCCCGTCCATCTGCGGCGGGCCGGAAATCGTCGATGCCTGCACCTCCACCACCGACAGCGGCGCGAGCGCAACCATCTACGTGTTGGCCGTCCCCTCCTACACCGCGCAGACCACCCTCTTCTGCGGGCTCCCGGAGGTGGCCGCCACGCCCCTGATCTACATCATCCAGGGCTCCGGCGCGGCCTGCACCTCCGACGACGAGTGCAACCTCGTGCCCCCGCCCGGAGCCCCTGCCGGATCGGTCTGTCTCAGGAACAGCAGCCTGTCGTCGCTCTACTCACTCACCACGGGCAGTCCCACGGGCGGCTTCTGCGCCAACGGCGCATTCGTCTGCACAACCCCGGCCGACTGTCCCACCTTCGTCGGTCCCAATCTCACCGGTTGCACCCAGCCCACCGGCGCCCTGACAACCATCTGCAGCTACCAGGACAACTAGCCCGACTGCCGAATCTCATGGCGCCAACGCACTGGATCCCGTCATCCCGACAAAGGAGGGATGGCCGCGCACGGTGTGGGGGTGGAACTCCCTCCGTCTGCGGGACGACGACAGGACCTGGGGACACCGCCCCGGCGAGGCCCTCAGTCGCCACCGGGGGTGGGCTCGCGTGAGCCCACCCCCGGCGTTCAGCATCCTCATCTGGTTGTTCATCGCCTCACGACGGAAATCAGGCCTCTTCGACCTCGCGCTCGTTCAGCGGCTGCACCGGACGTGCGTTCAGCGGGTAAATCGCGCGGAACGCTTGCAACTGCGCGGGCGAGAGCGTCATCGGCATCTCGAACACCGTCCAGGTCACGCCTTCGGCGCACGGAGGCGTCGTCAGTGACCCCGGGTACCGGTATGCCGTCTGATCGGACGGCACGAGCGCAGGAATGTCGATCGGGTTGGCAAGGAGCCGCTCCGCCCCTGCCTCGGGTATGTCGGTAAACACCTCGGCGAGCGCGGCGTTCTCCTCGCCTTCCTTCATCAGCACGCCCAGCACCGCCAACTTTCCGTCTTCGGTCTTGTGCACCAGGTGCAACTCGATCGGGTACCGCACGCCGTCAACTTCATGCTCGGAAGGGGTGTGGAAATGGAACTGCACCAGTTCGTAGACCGCGTCGCCAATCGCCAGCGTATTCCCCTCTGGCAGGTTGACCTGCAGCGTATGACCGTTGTTGACAAGCGTCCCCCCAGCCGTAATCTGCTGGGCGATCGTCATGTCCGGTTCGTCTCCCTTGACGGCGTCGATCAAGTCGATCGGCGACTGTTCCTTTCCAACCGTGCAAGTCGCAAAGTCCGGGGCCAGATCACCCCAGAACTCGGGGCCTTCTTCGCCCTCGTAGGTCCAGTGTGGCGCGCCTTCCTCTGCGAAGACCTCCATCCGGCGCCCCACGCTTGCAGCGCCCGCAAGCATCGCCCCCAGCGTCACCACCCGGCGACCAACTTTCCGGTTCGCGCTGGTTCCAGATCCCGTCTCGTCGCTGGCCATGCTTCTCACGCTCCCTTGTCAACCCCGCCAACGAATGCTGCCCCTTGCAGCGGGTGAATGCTATTCCAGGTCGTGCCCGTACTTCAAAGCCGGTTCTCACGGGCCGCGCCGCCGTCACCCCCGCCGCCCCAGTAGCCCCCGCCGAATCTTCTCCGTCGCAGGCAACCGTTCCGGGTCGATCGCCGCCGCGGGCGCCGCCCCTGCCGGAACCACCGGCGGCCGCTCCACGGAGGCAGTCGCTCCCGCCACCGCCGCCGCAACCCGATCCCATGCTGCCATCGCCCCCTCGAGGCTCGCCAGCATCTCCCCCACGCTGCCGCCCCCAACCAGCTCCGGCACCGCCCGTGGGTAGGCCCGCAGCAACGCCGCCCGCAGCGCGGTCAACTCCTGCTCCTGCTCCTGCCCTTGCCCCGCGCCGCTGCCTTCGCCCGTGCGCTCCCTCCCCCCCACCGATTCCACAACCGCCGCGCCCTGCTCCTGCTCCTGCTCGTCCATGCTCGCCTCCCGCATCGATTCGCGCCTCAGCCACCACTCCCGTCGCCCCGCCACCGGCGGGCCGCGAGCCGCCGCCCTCATTCGCTCCCCCTGCCTCCTGCGGCGCATGCAGCGGCGGCCGCCCCCATCGGGAGCG
>CAIPGK010000510.1 GCA_903864575.1 uncultured Chloroflexota bacterium | reverse complement strand
GGTCAAGGGCGCGGTGCCGGTGCTGGTGAACACCGGCTTCAAGGCCAGCAACGCGGCCGAGCTGCTGGCCTTCGCCGACGGCGCGATCGTCGGGTCCAGCCTAAAGGTCGATGGCATCACCTGGAATCCGGTCGATGCCGCTCGAGTCCGGCAATTGATGGACGCGGTGGCTGCCGTCTCCTGAGACCGCCGGACACGATCCAGGGTGTGACGGCAGGTGTGGAAACGATTTCCCGCCTCTGTTCCCCCATTTGATGACCTCGCGCTCTTGACGATGGGCCAATCGCGCATCACAGTAGGTAAGTACGTTCCGTGATCGATGGCTGGCCGGCCCGGCGCAGGGTTGCGCCCGATCGTTACCAGGCGAGGCGGAACGCCAGCATGGCAGGAAACGACCTGCCCCGATTCGAGGAGGAGAACCCGTGAGCGATTCTTCCCTTTCCCGCGTTCTGGGAAGCAACCTTTCCCGCCGCTCCGTTCTGAAGCGCGCCGCCGCCGTCAGCGCCGCCGCGCCGATGGCCGGTCTTCTGCTGCAGGGCGGCATGCGCCCGGTCGGCGCCCAGGAGGCGATCGATTCGATCGACTTCGAGGCGATCAAGCTTCGTACCGATCTCAAGGGCCAGAAGATCTCCGTCATCCTCGGCGCCGATGGTCCGGCCGCGCCGTGGGAGGAGAAGCTCGTCGCCAAGTTCGCCGAACTGACCGGCATCGAGACCAAGCTCGTCCGTGGCCCGGAGTCCGCCACCGAGCGCCTCGCCCAGTACCAGCAGCTCCTCGGCGCGCAGGCGACTGATGTCGACGCCATGATGATCGACGTCATCTGGCCGGGCATCCTTGCCTCCCACGCCATCGACCTCAAGGGCGCGATGGATCAGAACGGCGCCTACTTCGAGCGGATCGTCGCCAACAACACCGTCAACGGCATCCTCGTCGGGATTCCCTGGTACACCGACGCCGGCCTCCTCTACTGGCGGCAGGATCTCGTCGACAAGTACAAGCTGAGCGCCCCGACCACCTGGGCTGAGCTCGAGGCCGCGGCGAAGACCATCCAGGAAGGCGAGCGCGCCACGAACAAGGATTTCCAGGGCTTCGTCTGGCAGGGAGCGGCCTACGAGGGCCTCACCTGCGACGCGCTCGAGTGGCAGGTCTCCAACGGCGGCGGCACCATCGTCGAGCCGGATGGCGCCGTCTCCATCAACAACCCGCAGGCCATCGCCGCCTTCGAGCGCGCCAAGGGCTGGATCGGCTCCATCTCCCCGGCCGGTGTCACCACCTACAAGGAAGAGGATGCCCGCGGCGTCTGGCAGGCCGGCAACGCGGCCTTCATGCGCAACTGGCCGTATGCCTGGGCGCTCGCGCAGGCTGATGACTCGGTGATCAAGGACAAGGTCGGCGTCGGCCTGCTGCCGAAGGGCGATGGCGAGAATGCCCAGAACGCGGCAACCCTCGGCGGCTGGCAGATGATGGCCTCCAAGTACTCCAAGTCCCCGGATGCCGCCGTCGAATTCTGCCGGTTCCTCACCAGCGTCGAGGTCCAGAAGGCCCACGCCATCGACTGGAGCCGCCTCCCGACCATCGTCGAGCTGTACGACGATGCGGCCGTTCTCGAGGCCCAGCCCTTCTTCGGCAGCCTGAAGGACGTCTTCCTCGGCGGCGCGGTGGCTCGCCCGTCCACCGTCTCGGCGGACCTCTACAACGATGTCTCCACCGCCTACTTCACGGCGATCAACGAGATCCTGACCGGCCAGGCTCCCGCGGCGGACCGCGTCGCCGCGCTGGCCACCGAGCTCGAAGGGATCATGGCCGAGGTCTAGAATCCGGCGCCGCAGTGCTGGATTCCTGATCGGAACAGTGGTGTTCGGATCGACGACGGGCGGGGGCGGCGCCCCCGCCC
>CAIPGK010000509.1 GCA_903864575.1 uncultured Chloroflexota bacterium | reverse complement strand
TCGGCATCGATGTAGACGTCTCGGGTGAGACCGCGGTCGAGCAACCGGGAGACGATGCGTTCGTCGAGCTTTGAATGATCCTGATTCGAGGTGATGATCGTTGGCAGGCGTTCGTTATATCGATGATTGATCAACTGGTAAAGCTTTTCCCTCGCCCACGGCGTGGTGTTCTCGGTGCCGAGATCATCCAGCACCAGCAGGAAGGCGCCGCGGATCATGGTGAACCGGTCGTCGTAGGCAACGCCCGCGCTGGGGTCGAAGGTGGCTCGCAGGTGGTCGAGCAGGTCGGGCACGACGGCGAAGATGACGTTGCCGTTCTGCCGCTGGATTTCCTTGGCGGCGGCAACCGCAAGATGGGTCTTGCCGACCCCGCAGCGACCGTGGAGAAAGAGCCAGCCCTCCGGTTCCGAGGCGAAAGCGCGCGCGGCTTCGTAGGCGTCATCGGTGCCTGCGGTAGGTTCGAAATCGTCAAATTCGTGGCGCTGAAAGGCCTCGAGATTCGAGACGCGCCGCCGCTCCTCGGATTTCTGCGACTCGAGGACAACCTGCTTGCACGTGCAGGGAAGCAGTTTGCCGAAGAAAGGGTGGTTCACCGGAACTTCGAGTTTGACCCAGCCGGCGTCCTTGCAGACCGCGCAGCGCGGCTCCGGTTCGGCTGCCGCATACCCGCCGCCCCCGTTGCCGACCGGGATCGAAATGGAAGCGAGCACGTCGCCAATCCGCTTCATCGCCCCGCTCCTTCCCTACGTCCTGCCCTGCGCGGCCCACTGTTCGAGAATCCGCTGCACGTATCGCCACGAACGGCGGTTGTACGACACCGACTCGCCAATCGCGTCCTCGATCCACTCTTGCGGGTAACGTTCGAGCGCGGAGACGAGGTGATCCGCAATCAACGGGGTCAGCAGGCCGATGTTCTGCTCGTACAGCCGGAAGACGTTCGGCTTCTCCGGTGTCACCCGGGGGGGCTGTCCGGCTTGCCAGATGACCTCCGGGGGGGCGACCGCGCCCCGGCTCATCGCCGCCACCATGCCCTGGTTGACTGGCGTATTGACATAGTACCAGAGGTGGCTGTCCCGGCCCTCTTCGGCCGCGAAGGCCAGGATGGTCCCCCGCCCTGCCGCGAGATCGAGTCCCTGCCGGATGCGGGCGTCCGGTTCGCGGGGACTTCCGGGCACTCTGAGCGCAGCGCGCAGGGGGCGGTCCTGAAAGATGGCGTCCTCGGAGACCGGCAATTCGATCCCGCCGCCATCGGACGCGAGGCGAAAGACCGCGAGCGTGACCTGCGCCTCGGCCAGTTCGGTGATCTGGGGCAGAACGTCGGTCAGGAAGGCGCGTGGCACCGCTACCGCGGGATCGGTCGCGACGAGGAATCCCCCGAACGTCCGGCTCACTCGCCCGGTCCCCGGTATGTTTCGAGATCGGCGAAGCGAGTGGTGCGATCGAAAAAGCGAAGATTGACGCTGCCGACCGGACCGTTTCGATGCTTGGCGACGATCAGTTCCGCGATACCCTGCCGTTCACTGTTCTCGTCGTACTTGTCCTCGCGATAGATGAACATCACGATGTCGGCGTCCTGCTCGATGGACCCGGATTCCCGCAGGTCCGAGAGCATTGGCCGATGGTCTGACCGGGTTTCCACGGCGCGGGACAACTGCGAGAGGGCGACGACCGGCACGTTCAATTCGCGCGCCAACCCTTTCAGGCCGCGCGAGATTTCCGAAATCTCCTGCACGCGGTTCTCGGTGCGGCGCCCGCTCATGAGTTGCAGATAGTCGATGATCACAAGGTCGATGCCGTTCTCGGCCTGCAGGCGACGGGCTTTGGAGCGCACGTCCATCACGTTCGCACCGGCCTGATCGTCGATGAAGATATTGGCCGCCGAAAGCCGCCCGAATGCGCGGGAGATGCGGTCCCACTCCTGATCCTCGATCATGCCGAGGCGAAGTCGGTGGGTGTCGATGCCGGAATCCATCGAGATCATGCGCTGCACGAGTTGCTCGGCCGACATTTCGAGGCTGAAGATTCCCACGGTCTGCCCGTGCTGCACGGCGGCCTGGTAGGCCATGCCGAGGGCCAGCGAGGTCTTGCCCATCGAGGGCCGGGCGGCGAGGATGATGAGATCGGAGCGCTGCAGGCCACCAGTCAGGATGTCCAGGTCGTGATACCCGGTGGGAACCCCGGCGATCGCGCTCCGGTCCTGCTGGAGGGTGTCGAGTCGATCGAAGATCTGCTCCAGCACTTCGGCAATCGAGACGAAATCCTTGGTGCGCCGGTTCTGGGACACGTCGAAGATGGCGCGTTCCGCCGCGTCAAGGGCATCCTCGACCTCGAGATTGTCCTGGTAGCCGATGCCGACGATCTGCGCTCCGGCGTCGATCAGGCGGCGCAGCGTCGCGGTGCGTTCGACGATCTTGCCGTAGTACTCGGCGTGGACCGCCGTGGGCACGGCATTGACCAGCGAGGTCAGGTAGGCGAGGCCGCCGACCTGGTCCAGTTGCTCCCGACGGCCGAGTTCGTCGGAGAGGGTGACGAGGTCCGTCGGTTCGCGCCGGTCGTAGAGTTCCTTGACGGCGCGATAAACGAGGCCATTTCCCGGGTGGTAGAAATCCTCGGACTTGAGGAACGACGCGACGCGAATGATCGCATCGCGGTCGATCAGCAGGCTGCCCAGCACGCTTTGCTCCGCCTCCAGATTGTGGGGCGGAAGTCGATCGATCTGCTGGGTGGCGGTGACCATCCGGTGTTCCTCCGGCATCGTGGCCGGCGGGGGGCGGCAACGCAACGATGGCGGCTGCGGGGATGTCGCCCTTCAGTTGCGTCATCATACCATCGGGC
>CAIPGK010000508.1 GCA_903864575.1 uncultured Chloroflexota bacterium | reverse complement strand
CGAGCACCAGCACCTTCGCGCCGAGGTCGCGCAGCGCCCAGGCGACCGTTCCCCCACCCATGCCGCTGCCGATGATGACGATGTCCGCGTGGTGATCGCTGCGTTCCATGCCTGTCCGTTCCGGGCGGGTCGCGCTACCCCTTCATCGAGCCTGCCAGCAGGCCACGGATGAAGTATCGCCCGAGGAAGATATAGACGAGCGCGGTCGGCAGCGCGGCCAGCACCGCGGCGGCCATCACGACCGTCCAGTCCACCGAGTTGGTCCCGTTGAGGTTGTTCAGCGCCACCGTCACCGGCTGATCGGCCGGGTTGAACACCACCGTGACGCCGAAGAGAAAGTCGTTCCAGATGTTGGTGAACTGGAAGATTCCCACCACCACGAAGGCCGGCAACGCCAGCGGCAGCATGATCTGCCGGAAGATCGCCCACAACCCTGCGCCGTCGATGCGCGCGGCCTCGACGAGATCGTTCGGAACGTTCGTGAAATAGTTGCGGAAGATCAGCGAGGTGATCGGGATGCCGTAGATGATGTGCACCAACACCAACCCCTGCCATTTCCCGTACAAGCCGATCTGCTGCATCATTTCGATCATCGGGAGCAGGATCGCCTGGTAGGGAATGAACATCCCGAAGAGGATCAGGGTGAAGATGACGTCGGACCCCTTGAACTTCCACTTCGAGAGCAGGTAGCCGTTGAGCGCGCCGACCAGAGCCGACCCGATCGTTGCGGGAATCACGATCCGGAGGCTTGCCCAGAGATTCTGGTCGAGCGTTTGCCACGCGACCGGGAAACCGCCGCCATTGAGATACATTGGCAGCTTCCACATATCGCTCAGCGTCATGTAGGCCTTGTCCTTCAGGCCGTTGACGATCATGACGTACACGGGCGCCAGGAAGAACAGCGTGGCGAGGATCAGCAGGATCCACACGATCACGCGGCCAACACCGGATTTCCTGCCGGGCGCTTCGTAGGTCGAGCCGAGGGTGGGCGGCGTGGTAACCATCCTTACAGCTCCTTCAACTGGCGCACGAGATACGGCACGATCACGATCGAGACCAGCACCAGCATGACGATCGAGGCGGCCGCGCCGAGGTTGTACCGCTGAGCCCGGAAGATCATTTCGTACACAAAGATGCCCGGGACATCCGTCGCGAAACCCGGCCCCTTGCCGCTCATCGAGAAGATCAGGTCAAAGATCTTGAGCGAGACATGGCCGAGAATGATGAGCGTGCTCACCATGATCGGTTTGAGGAGCGGGATGATGATGTCGCTATACAGCTGGCGGTCCGACGCGCCATCCAGCGCGGCAGCCTCGCGCACCTCGGTCGGAATCGTGCCCATGCCAGCCAGAAATGTCGCCATGGCGAACCCGGAAAGCTGCCAGGCCGCCGCGATGGTGACCGGGATCAGGGCAACCGGGATACCCAGCTTCAGCGACCAATCATTGGCTGGCGGATAGATCGCGCCGATCGCGCCGTTCAACTGCCAGGCAATGGTCGGATCGGTGATCCAGCCCGGTTTCAACGGCGCCATGCCCATCGAGACGAGCAACTTGTTCAGCCCCGTCGCCTCGAACAGGAGGTTGACCCCCGTTTCGGGGTTGAAGATCCAGGACCACGTCACACCGGTGACGATGAACGAGAGGGCGTAGGGAAAGAGAAAGACGCTGCGGAAGAATCCGCTCCCGGCCACCTTTCGATCCAGCAGGATCGCCAGGCCGAGCCCCGCGCCGACCGCAAGAATAAGGAACATGACGGTGAAGACGAGCGTGTTCCGCAGGTCGATCTGGAACCGGCTCATCCCGAACAGGGTCCCGTAGACCGAGCCGATCGGTTCCTTGATGGAGAGGTCCTGCTTCGCCTTCTGCCAGTTCGTCAGCGAGACGAAGAAGGTGTAGCCGATGAAGACGTAGACAAAGATGAAGAGCGCGACCGCCGACGGCGCCAGCAGCATCGGCGAGAGCACACGCTCCCAGGAGAACTTCCCGGAGCGGACGTGCATTGGCTCGGTCGGTGGCGGTGGTGCGGCGTCCCGCGTTGATGGGGCCTGCGAGACGGTCGCCATCGGCCTGCCTCGATTCACGGAATGGCCGGGCAAACTTGCCCGACGGCGTCAAGAACGTCTGGAGTCAGGATGGAACAGCGCGGCGGGAGAGCATCGCCCTACCCGCCGCGCCGCTGG
>CAIPGK010000507.1 GCA_903864575.1 uncultured Chloroflexota bacterium | reverse complement strand
GTCATCCCCTGCCACTACGACACTTTCCCGCCGATCGCGCAGGACGCCGCCGCCTTCGCCGCCGCCGTCAGGGCTGCGACCGAGTCCACGGTCGTCGCCCTGAAGCCGGGCGAGAAGGTGGAGATCTGAGTTTGCGGTTTATGGGCTTATGGGCTTATGGGCTTATCGGCTTATGGGAACTTTGAGATAACCGCCCATAAGCCCATAAGCCAGCAAGCCCATAAGCCCACAAGCCCATAAGCCCACAAGCCCACAAGCCCACAAGCCCACAACAAGCCCGCGCGCCACCAGCGAGCCTATGAACACCGACGCCATCAACGCCGAACTCGAGCGGACCGCATTCCAGAAGAAGGCGGTGACCCCCCTTTCCGCCCCGGAGGTGCTGGCGCGCGCCATCGCGTTCTTCACCGAGCGGGGATACCGGGCGACGCCGGCGGGGCGGCCGGGGCATGTGGCCGTCATCGGGAAGGGCGAGGGCATCCTGCCGCGCGTCACCGGAGAGGTTGCCGCCCGCGCCGATGCGGGCAAGCCGGGCACGACTCTCGTTACCCTCAACGCCGCGGGGGAACGTCTCGGCCCGGCGATGGCGGAGTTTCACGCCGCGCTCAGGGCGAGCCGGCGGGAGTAGGCGCGCGTCGTCATGGCGCCACGTCTGCCGGCATCTGTCGCTGATGCCGGTGCAATGGCGGCGGCCCTCGCTTCAGCGAGAGCCGCCGTTCGTTGTCGGTTGACGGGGATGTGGGGCGAAGCCGCGCGCGGCCTGGCGGGCGGTCAGCTTTGCGTCCAGATCGAGACGCGGTTGTTCGAGTAATCCCCGATCCAGGCGGTCAGTCCATCGCTGGCAACGACCACGCTCCGGGGCTGGGCGAACTCGCTGGTGGTGGAGCCGTAGGATCCGAAGTTGTCCAGGTGGTCCCAGGTGGTGCTCGTTGCGCTGGCCCGGGTCCAGATCGACACGCGGTGGTTGCCGGTATCCGCGACCCAGGCGCTCAACCCGTCGGAGGAGGCCCATACGCCGTCGGCCAGCTTCAGGTTGGTTGGCCCGGTTCCGAAGGAGCCGAAGGTGGTCTGGTTCGCCCAGTTCGCGCTGGTGGCGTCCGGCCGGGTCCAGATCGAGATGCGGCTGTTGCCGGAATCGCTGACCCAGATCGTCAACCCGTCGGCGGCCATGAATACGCCCTGCGGGTTGGTCAGATTGCTGGGCCCGGTCCCATCGGATCCGAAGGTGGTCTGGTTGCTCCAGCTGGTGCTTGCTGCGTCAGAGCGCGTCCAGATCGAGAAGCGGTGGTTTTCCCAGTCCGCATGGGGCTGTTGCCACGCGCCCGTTCCATCGCTCGCTCGTGGTTGCCGAAACGCTTGATACCATTCCGGCGCAGGAAAACCTGGTGAGGAATGGGTTGAAGCCAGACCGGCCATGCTTTCGTGGCGGGAGAGCTGGCGGGGGGAGCGCGCATCGTGATCGAACAGGCCCGACCGCTGGCCGATCTGACTGACGGATGCGTGTATCGCGACATTCCGCTGGGGATGTCGCCGGGAGCGGTGCTGGATGCCCCGGCCCTGCTCGGGACGAACACGGGCGCGGGGCTGCTCTTCCCGGCTGCCGCCGGTGACCGCACGGTCTGGCTATGGCTTCCGTTGGATGGGCAGTTCGCGCCGTCCGGCGAGGCCTCGTGGGTGACAGGGCCGGGGATGAGCCGGGTCGCGCTGGGACCGGCCGGTCATTTCGCGGTGGCAACCGGCGCGATCGATCCGGAACCGGGCGAGTGGGCCAGGCCGGGCGTCACGATGTTCGATCCCTCCACCCTCGGATTCGGGATTCCGTTGCCCGTTGGCGCGCCGGACCCCGCCCTCTACGACGCCCCGTGGCCTGCGGTGATGCGCGACGACGCATTGCTGCTGCTGCCCCGGCTCGCGCCGACCCTCGTGCTCGCGTGCGCGACCAACGACGGCGCGGTGACGCTTGTCGCGGCGCACGACGCACCGGCGCTTGTGAGCGGCCTGTCGCCGCGCGGCATGCCGGTACCGTTCGGGACGGGGTGGCTACTCCTTGCGCGGGATTGGGCGGCATATCCCTTCAGCTCCGAGGCAACCCCGGGGCCGGAAGGCGCGCGCCCCGCTTTTCGCCTGCTCTGCCTCGGGGAGGACCTGCGGATTACCCACCTCTCGCGCCCCTTCCTGCCGGGTGGTGCGCCGGGCGGGCTGGCTGTGGCCGGGGGCCGGGTGGCGATGGCCTGGGCCGATCCCGGCGGGTCGCTCGGCATCGTCTCCCTGCCGGACAAGGAGGTGGCGAGGCTGCTCCTCCCGGCGGATGATCCCGCCTTCGGGGGCGTGTTGCGCCGCTGGTCCTTTCCCCACCTGCCATTGCCGCTGACCTCGAACCCCGACCCGCGCCCGGTCCTTGACCGCCTGCTCGCTCCGGTCGATCTTGCCGACCCGCACGAATCTCTCGCGATGATGGCGGTCATCCATCCCCTGATCGCTCCCCTGCAGCAGGCCGTCGTCGCGGATGCCCCTGCCGCGCGGGAGGTTGTGCTGGGAACCCTGCCGGATGTTCCGGACCTTTCCATCATCGTCCCGGTCTACCGGGATGTGGACTTCATGGAGCGGCAGGCCGTCGCCTTCGCCGGCGATCCGGACATGGCCCGCGCGGAACTCATCTACATGCTGGACAGCCCGGAGGATGAGGCGGCCTTTCTCGCCGTCGCGGCCAGGATCCACGAGACCTACGGATTTCCCATGCGCCTGCTCGTCGCGCGGCGCAACGCGGGATACAGCCACGCCAACAATCTCGGCGCGGCCCGCGCGCGCGGCGAGTTCCTGCTGCTGCTGAATCAGGACGCCTGCCCGGCCGCGCATGGCTGGCTCTCGCGAATGGTCGCGTTTGCGCGGGAGACGCCGAACGCCGGGATGCTCGGCGCGCGGATGGTTGCCGCGGACGGTCGCGTGCTTGGCTCCGGCAAGCGGTGGATCCGGAGCAGCTCGCTGCATGTCTGGGATGCCGAGCAGGCGGGAATCGACGGCGCCCCCGCGGTGGTCGGCGGCGCCGATGGCCCGGCGATGTTCGTCCGCCGCGATCTCTACGAACTGGTCGGCGGGCTGCCGGAGCGGTACGTCGTCGGGCAGTGCGAGGACCTGGAGCTGTGGAGCCTTATCCGGTTGCAGGGGTACGACATCTGGCATCTGCCCGATGTCGCGTTCGTTCACGATGAGGCGGGCGCCTATCGCGCGTCGGCAACCCGGCCCCGCCACTGGTTCTACAACACCTGGCTGCACACCGCGCGGTGGGATGACTGGCTGCGGGAGCATCACGACCCCGGCGCGGCGAGCGCCCCGCCGCTCCTGCCTGAGACGTGGCAGGAGGTGCTGGCGGCCCCGGCGTTCATCATCAACCTCGACCGCACGCCGGAGCGGCTGGCCCCGGTCCTGGCCGAAGTTGAAGCCGCGGGCTACCGCGATATCCGCCGGGTCTCCGCGGTGGACGGATCGTCGCCCGATGCCCTCCGGGCGGGCTGGGCCGCGCTCGGATCGCCCGCATTCCGGGAACCGGAATTCGAGCGGGACCGACTTGCCGGCAAGACCGGCATGCAGGGCGCGTACCTCTCCCACGG
>CAIPGK010000506.1 GCA_903864575.1 uncultured Chloroflexota bacterium | reverse complement strand
GGCATCTACGCCATCGCCCGCGTCGTCACCTTCCGCGACGCCTACATCGCGCGGAAGCGGCCCGATCTCGCCATGATCGACGCCCTGACCGGCGAACCGTGGCAGTCCTACGACGGCCTGACCTGGCTCAACCCCCTGAAAGAGGAACTCTGGAGCGCCTACCGGGAGTTCGCGAAGGAACTCGTCGCCCTCGGCTTCGATGAGGTCCAGTTCGACTACGTCCGGTTCCCCTCCGACGGCGACCTGACCACCCTCGACGCGGGCGTTCCCCTCGACGAGCCGCTCCGGGCCAGCACCATCGCCGACTTCCTCGGCTCCTGCCGCCAGGTCATCGCCCCGCTCGGCGCGGCCACGGCCGCCGACATCTTCGGCTACACCTTGCTGGTGGACGACATTGGCATCGGCCAGAACGCCGGGTTGATGGCCGACCAGGCCGACGTGCTCTGCCCGATGGTCTACCCCTCGCACTATCCCGACTACAGCATCCTCGTGCCCGGCCCGACGCCCAACGACTACCCCTACGAGGTCGTCGCCATCAGCATGGAGGAGGGCGTGAAGCGGGTTCCCCCCGCCCAGTTGCGCCCGTGGCTGCAGGATTTCAGCCTCGCCGGCATGTCCCCCTATGGCCCGGCGCAGGTCCGCGCCCAGATCGACGCCGCGCAGGCGGGCGGCGCCGGCGGCTGGATGCTCTGGGCAGCCGACAGCGTCTACACGACCGACGCCCTCGTGTTCGAATAGGATCGCCCCATGCGCTCGAACATCGTCACCATCTACATCCTCATCGCCTTCGGCCTCGGCTGCACCCAGGCGCTGCAGGCGGTCATGCTCGGTTCGATGGGCAGGATGCGCGGCCCGATCGAGTCCGCCTGGGTCTCCATCCTCGGCACGGTCGCCATCCTCGGCCTCGCGCTCGCGGTGCAGGCCGCCACCGGCCACCCGCCCGCGCTCCCGTTCCCGTTCGAGAACGGCTGGGTTCCCGGTCTGGTGGGGCTCGGCGCGGCCATCCTGCTGGCCCTCGCCCTGCGCGGCATCCCCGGCGGCTACGCGATCACCGGCATGCTGGCCGGGCCGTACATCGCCTCGGCCGCCTTCCTCGCCCCCCGTCTGGGAGTCGGCCTTTTCTTCGCCGCCGTCATCACCGGCCAGCTCCTGACCGGCGTGATTTTCGACAATTTCGCCGTTTTCGGCGTTCCACAGCGGTCGATCGACCTGCCGCGCATCCTCGGCATTCTCGCGCTGGTGGCAGGCGTCATCCTCATTCGCGGCAGGAGGTAGTCACGTCATGTCCGGTCACGATCCACGCATGGAACGATGGGCCGACACCATCGTCACCTGGTCCACGAACGTCCAGCCCGGCGAGTCGGTCGCCATCGTCGGCAGCACCGCCGCCGAGCCCCTGCTTCGCGCGCTCTACCGGGCCGTGCTCCGGCACGGGGGGCACCCGGTCTTCGTCCTCGATCTGCCCGGAGCGGAGGCCGATCTGCTCGCCCTCGGCAACGACGCGCAACTCTCGTGGGTCGGCCCCGTCGAGCGCTACCCGGCGGCCGTGGCCGACGTCCGCATCATCGTCGAATCGGAGACCAACACCCGCGCCCTGACCAGTGTTTCACCCGAGCGGCAAGCCATCCGCTCCCGCGCCCGCCGGGACCTGCGCATGACCGGCATGAAGCGCGCCGCGTCCGGGGAGGCCCGCTGGTCTCTCACCATCTACCCCACCGACGCTTTCGCGATGGACGCGGGGATGTCCACCGACGAGTTCACCGATTTCCTCTATCGCGCCTGCTGTCTCGACCAGGAGGACCCCGCCGCCGCCTGGAAAGCCCTCTCGCTCGAGCAGGCGCGGCTGATCGACTGGCTCACCCCCCGCCGCGAGATTCACCTCACCGGCGCGGACACCGATCTCCGCCTTTCCGTCGCCGGCCGCCGCTGGATCAACTCCGACGGCAAGCGCAACTTCCCGAGCGGCGAGATCTTCACCGGCCCGGTCGAGGACTCGGCGAATGGCCACGTCCGCTTCACCTTCCCGGTCATGACCGAGGGCCGTGAGGTCCGCGACATCCGGCTCCGCTTCGCCGATGGCCTCGTCGTCGACGCCGCCGCCGCGGCCGGCGAGGAGTTCCTGATCTCCACCCTCGACACCGACCCCGGCGCGCGTCGCCTCGGCGAGTTCGCCTTTGGAACCAATCGCGCGATCCAGCGATTCACGGGCACCATCCTGCTCGATGAAAAGATCGGCGGCACGGTCCACATGGCCGTCGGCGCGGGCTATCCCGACAGCGGCAGCACCAACGAATCGGCGGTCCACTGGGACATGATCTGCGACCTCCGGCAGGCGGGGGAGGTCACCGTGGATGGCATCCCGTTCCTTCGTGGCGGGCAGTTCCTCGTCTGACGGGCGCGCGCGCTCTGCCCGCCCTCCCACTGCGTCGGGTGAGGGGGCCATCGAGGCCCGATTCAGCGTGTTTCCGGTGCCACTCGCGACTTCCCGGCAAATGGCCCTGGTCGTGCCGCGGCGGAAGCAGCGGTTCGGCGATGAAGGAACCTCCGCCCCCATCTCCGCGTTGGCCGCTTGCCTCCGACAGTCGCGGCACATATGATGCAGGTACCGCGCCAGCCCACCCGCATGGGCGGCGAAGGCGCTCACCGCGCCAACGCGCGTCACACGCGCACCTGCCCGGGCCCGCGGCCCGGCGGCACTGTCGCCGCCGGTCGGATCGTTTGGCCGAACATCGGCAAGGGGCGATCATGTCGTAAGGGCGGTTCCCCCCCTCCCCCGGCGGACGCGTCCGTCGCGTTCTGCCCCGTGGTCGGCGGCTCGCCGTCCTCTGACGCTCCCGGTCGCGCGTTCGGCCCTGGCACGTCTGGAGGAGGTCAACGGTGAAGCAGTACCCTGCGGATCGGATCCGGAATATCGGCCTGTTCGGTCATGGCGGTTCCGGCAAGACCTCGCTGACCGAAGCCATGCTCTTCAACAGCAAGGCCACCACCCGTCTTGGCCGCGTCGAGGATGGAAACACCGTCTCCGACTACGACGCCGACGAAATCAGGCGCCGCATGTCGGTCAGTTCCGCCATCGCCCCGGTCGAGTGGCGCGACACCAAGATCAACGTGATCGACGCCCCCGGCTACGCCGACTTCATCGGCGAGGCCCTCTCAGCGCTGCGCGCCATCGACGCCGCGATCATCGTCGTCGACGCCTCTTCTCCCGACATCGAGGTCGGCGCGGAGACGGCCTGGAAGCTCATCGTCGAGCAGGGCATCCCCAGGATGATCTTCGTCAACAAGCTCCACCGGGAGAACGCCGACTTCGACCGCACCCTCGCCAATCTCCGCGCCGCCTTCGGCAAGGGCGTCGCCCCGATCCAGTTTCCGGTCGGCAAGGAAAAGGGCTTCAAGGGCATCGTCGACCTCCTCTCCGAGGAGGCGTACACCTTTCACGACAATGCAGACGGCGGGTTCGAGATCGGCCCGATTCCCGCCGATCTCGTCGAAGCCCAGGAGCCCTATCACAAGCAGATCATCGAGGCTATCGCCGAACACAACGAGGAGCTCATGCTGCGCTATCTCGATGGCGAGGAGCTGGCCGTTGACGATTTGCGCCATGAACTCCACGAGTGCGTCCGCGACGGTTCGGTCGTGCCCGTGCTCTGCGGTTCGGCGAGCGGCAACCGCGGCATCCAGCCCCTGTTCGACGCCATTGTCGACCTCATGCCCTCCGCCGCCGAGACCGTCATCGGCGGCACGCTCAACGGAGCGCCCGTCAATCTCGCAGCCGAATCCGGCGGTCACCTCGCCGCGCTCGCCTTCAAGACCCTCGCCGATCCCCATGTGGGTCGGGTCAGCTTCTTCCGCGTCTACAGCGGCACGCTCAAGTCCAACTCCACGGGCGTCAACGCCGCCCGCGGCGAGTCCGAGCGCATCGGGCAGCTCTTTCACGTCCGCGGCAAGGACCATCTCAACACGGACGTCATCGGCCCCGGCGACATCGGCGCGGTCGCCAAGCTCAATACCGTCATGACCGGCGACACCCTCGCCGAACCTGCGTACCCGCTCGTCCTCGACGGCATCGCCTTTCCGAACGCCAGCTTTGCCGCCGCCGTCCACCCGAAGACAAAGACCGACCTCGACAAGATGGGACCCGCGCTGCAGCGCCTCGTGGAGGAGGACCCAACCCTCAAACTCGGTCGCGACCCGATCAACGGCGAAGCGACCATCTCCGGCCTGGGCGAACCGCACGTCCAGATCGCTCTCGAGCGGATGATGCGCCGCTTCGGCCTGACCGTGGAACTCGGCCTCCCCCGCGTGGCCTATCGCGAGACCATCACCGGCAAGACCTCCTCAAACTACAAGCACAAGAAGCAGACGGGCGGCGCGGGTCAATATGGCCACGTCGTGATGGAACTGGAGCCAATCCCCGACGGCGACGGCGGGTTCGAATTCACCGAGCGGGTCGTCGGCGGATCGGTGCCCAGGAACTTCTTCCCCGCCGTTGAAAAGGGCGTCCGCGAGGCGATGGAGCACGGCCCCCTTGCGGGCTACCCGGTGGTCAACGTCCGGGCCATCCTCGTCGACGGCTCCTACCACGCGGTGGACAGCAACGAGATGGCCTTCAAGATCGCATCCAAGGAAGCCTTCAAGCAGGGTATCCTTCAGGCGAAGCCGGTCCTGCTGGAGCCGGTGCTGACGCTGAAGGTGACCGTGCCCGACGCCAATACCGGCGACGTCATGAGCGACCTGAACACCAAGCGGGCGCATGTCGGCGGCATGTCTCCGAACAGCAACGGCACGACGACGATCGAGGCGACCGTTCCCGCGGCGGAGGCCCAGCGCTACGCCACCGACCTGCGCTCGATCACCCAGGGACGCGGCGCGTTCACGACCGAGTTTTCTCACTACCAGCCGGTCCCGGCGAACATCGCCGAGCAGATCAAGGCAGCAGCACGAACGGCCGCCGAGCATTGACCCCCGCCGCCGGGGTCGTTGCGGCGGCCCCGGCGGAGGACCCCGACCAGTGGCGCGATTGACCCGAACACGCGAGCACCTCGACCTGTCCCACCTCGACCGGGAGGGGTTGGTCTCGCTCGTCCACGATCTCCGCGCGCAGATCGACCTCCAGCAGAACGATCTCGACCGGCAGGCCGCCCGTCTCGCCGAGCTGGAATCCGCGCTCCCGGCCGCGGCCGCAGGGCGATCCCTCGCGGGTCAGCCCGCCCCGGCGCCCGCCGCTCCGCCGAAGAAAAAGACGATGAAGCCCGCGGCTGGCGCGGCCTTCACCATCGTCTTCGACGGCGGCTCGATCAACAACCCCGGCCGCGGCTACGGCAGCTACCAGATCGTCGACAGCTCCGGGGTCATCGCAAAGGAGGCCGCCCTCGACTACGGGATGGGCGTCTCCAACAATGCCGCCGAGTACCGCAGCCTGATCGCCGCGCTCGAGGCCGTGATCGCCGTCGCGGGGGACCGCGTGAAGGCCGCGAAGATCGCCATCCGGGGAGACAGCCAACTGGTCATCCGGCAGGTCAAGGGCGAATGGAAGGTCAACAAGGACGACCTCAAACCCCTGCACGCCCGCGTCCGCGAACTCCTCGCCCAACTTGGCCCCGTCGATCTTCAATGGCACGGCCGGGCCAACTCCGTCCGCATCCTGGGGCATTGAGGCCATGAAGAGCGCCACCGTATCCGTCGGCTCCCCGGCCCCCGGCTTCTCGCTGCTCGCCACCGACGGCGAGCCGCGCGACCTCGTCCGGTTGCGCGGGCACAGCCTGGTGCTGATTTTCTATCGCGGCCACTGGTGCGGCGCGTGCCGCGGCCACCTTGCGCAGGTCCGCGATCTCCACCTGCTGCTGCAGGACGCTGGCGCTTCCGTCCTCGCGATTTCATCGGAACCGCTGGACGATGCCCGGAAGGGCGTCATCGAGCACAATCTCCCGTTTTGCGTGCTTTCGGACCCCGACCTCGCGGTCATCGACCGCTACGGCGTGCGCGATCCCGACGACCCGGAAGGCCGCGCCATCGCCCGCCCCGCCCTCTTCATCATCGACCCGGCGGGCGTGGTTCGCTTCGCCCATGTCGGCGAACACCCACAGGATCGCCACTCGCTTCAGCTCGTCCTGCTCGCGCTGGAAACCCTCTAGCTGCCCGACACTCACCGTTATGGCGCGTCAGCCTGCTAGCGGTTACGATTTCGATTGTTGTCGCCCCGGCGCGCCAGCGTCCGCGCCGGAGCTCGCGCCGCCATCGCCAAGGAGAGGGGCCGATGCCGTTCACCCGTTCCGTTACCCGACGTGGAATCCTTCGCGCTGCGGGCGGCGCGGCCGCTGCCGCATCAGCCGGCGCTGGCACGCTCGCGGCGGTCCGTGCCAGCGGCGAATCGGACGCGTTCGGCGGTCTCGAACCGATCCGCGAATACGCGGACTGGCGCCGAACCTGGGACATCATCGTTCCCCTCTCCTCCGTCACCTCCTATCCCCGCGTCTTCATGCTCTACGACCGCGCCGGCGGCACGATCGCCGTGATGAGCGTCGACCAGTACGGCAACACGATGGAGCGCAAGCTCTACACCGACGCCCGGCGCACCTGGGACATCATCGTCCCCAGCAACTTCTGCCGCACCCCGGAGACGATGGGCGTCCTCTTCTACGACCGCGCCGCCGGGTACGGAAGCCTCCAGTCCGTCGATCAGTACGGCAACCTCCGGGAACTCCGCAGCTACACCAACTGGCGTCGCTCCTGGACCCACATCGTGCCATTCGCCAACAACGACATCCTGCTCTACGACCGGGCCGCTGGCTACGCCTCGTTCCAGATCGCGGACCGCACTGGCGGCATGCGCGAAACCCGCGCCTACAACTCCTTCAGCACCACCTGGGACCTCATCACTCCCGGCAACTGGAACTTCGGAGCGCAGGGCCGCCAGGACCTCCTCTTCTACGACCGCACCAACGGCGCCGGCGCCTTCTACGCCGTCGACACGGCGGCCAACCTGACCTCCATCCGCACCTTCTACGACTGGGGAAAGAGCTGGTCCATGATGTCCGGCGAAACCCTCGCCTTCACCAAGGGCAGCGGACTTCGCATCCCGGCCGATCTGATGATGTTCGACTATCGCGGCGGACGTTCCGTTTATTTCGACGTCTACGCCGACGGGTACATGGGTCTCGTCTACGACGATCGTTACGAATCCGCCGAAGGCTGGACCCACGCCACGCCGATCGGGCCCGACCTGCTGCTTTTCTACAATCGCCCCACCGGCCGCGCGCTCTTCCTCCGCACCGACTTCCCGCCCCCGGTCCGCCCGCAGCCCGTTCCGACCGTCGCCCCCTACCCGACGGCAACCTCCACCCGCCCGCGGCCGACCGCGACCGCTACTCCGCGTCCGCGCCCGACGCTGGTTCCGCAGGTCATCACGGAGAAAACGCGCGTCTCCATGACTCCCGGCAAGGGCAGTTCCTGGTACATCTTCAAGGCCCGCACCAGCGATCCGCGGCCAAACGCCACCATCGTCTCGGTGACCAACCTCTCCGAGAAGCGCATCTCCCTCTATCACTGGGGCAACCGCGGCGACCGGCGCGGCCCGATCTATGTGAAGACGGGCCAGACCATCACCGATTTTGACGGCATGAGCGTGGGCGGCGAGTGGCAGGCCGACGTCGAAGGCAGCCAGTCCGCTGCCCCGAAGAAGGTCGTGATCGAAGTCAGCTACAGCTACTGACGGCCGCGGCGCACCGTCCCGCCAACCCAGGCGCGGCGTCGTCCACGAGGAGCCTGCCCACCCTGGGCAGGCTCCCTCCGGATGCCG
>CAIPGK010000505.1 GCA_903864575.1 uncultured Chloroflexota bacterium | reverse complement strand
GGGATGACTCCTGAGGAGGAGTCAGCAATAGGCACGCCGCCAAAAGGACGCGGACTGCTCGGACTCATGATTCGTGAGCGGACCCCGTTGCTGGCGCCGGTAATCGGGGAGCACCCGCTTTCGTCCGGTTTTCCTGCCAACCATCCACCGATGAAAGCGCTCCTGGGCGTGCCGATCCTGTTTGGCGAGCGGCCGCTTGGAAATCTCTATCTCACCGACCGTGTGGATGGTGAACCGTTTTCGCAAGAGGACCTCGCAGCGCTTAAAGTGCTGGCGGCGCACGCGGCCACCGCGATCGAGCGCGCGCAACTCTACGGACAACTGCGTGACGCTCGGCGCCGGGCTGAGGCCCAGCGAGACCAGCTTCGCGTGATCCTCGACAACCTCCCCGCAGGGGTCCTGATCCAGGCGCCGCCAGACGGAGAGATCGAACTTGCGAACGCGGTGAGCGTTGCCATGCTGTTTGGACCAGATGCCCCACCCGGAATGCTGCCCCGATATGGGCGCGACTTCGAACTCATCGATGCCGAGGGGGTTGCGCTGTCACCGGAGCAACGGCCCGGGAATCGGGCGCTCCGCGGTGAAACGGTGCGAAACCGGCAACTCCTGCTTCGGCGCTGGGACGGGGCGACCGTCCCGCTGCTGGTGCAGGCAGCGCCGCTACGGGACGATTCCGGCAACGTGAGTCAGGCAGTCATCGTCTATCAGGACGTGACGGCGTTGCGCCAGGCAGAACAGATAAAGGACGACTTCCTGTCGCTGATATCCCACGAGTTTCGCACCCCCCTTACCGCGATCCACGGCGGGGCGCATTTGCTTGCGGCGCAAGGCGAGTCGCTCGACTGGGAGACGCGGCGGGAATTGGTTGCCGATGTCGCAATCGAGAGCGATCGCCTGAGCCGGATGCTCGGCAACATGCTCAGCCTTGCCCAGATTCGCGCCGGGAGGCTGGAATCGGCCACCGAGCCTATGCTCCTGTTGCCATTGATACGGCAGGCTGTGGCGGACGCCAGCAGGTCTGGTGGAATGCATCGATTCACGGTCGACGTGCCGGCAGCGATACCTGCGGCGGAAGGTGACCCTGAACTCATGCTTCAGGTCTTGCGCAATCTTTATGAGAACGCGATCAAATACGCCCCGGGAGGTGGCGAAATCCGGACCGTCGCCTGGCAAGCAGGCGAGAGCATCCAGTTAGCCGTCACCGATCAGGGGGCCGGGATAGAAGTGGAACATGTCGAAGAGGTGTTCGAACGATTTCGACGTCCCGGGGCCGACGCGACGGTGCGTGGAATGGGGCTCGGCCTGTATCTCAGTCGATTGCTTGTGGAGGCGCAGGGTGGATTGATCGCTGCCTCTTCTCCGGGACGCGGACTTGGCGCAACATTTACTGTTACGCTCCCCATTGCTCGGGGTTGGTGTGATGCTGGGGTACAGGTGGAATTCCCATGAGAAAGCTTCTGATCATGGTCGTCGATGACGAGCCGTCGATCGTGCGTCTCGTTCGGGCCAAGCTCCAGGCTGATGGCTACGCGGTCGTCACCGCTGAACATGGCGATCAGGCGCTCGGCATGCTCGAGGAGCATAGTCCGGACCTCGTGGTGCTGGACGTGATGATGCCGGGAATGGACGGGTT
>CAIPGK010000504.1 GCA_903864575.1 uncultured Chloroflexota bacterium | reverse complement strand
GGCCGAGCAACCGGAAGAGGTCCCGGCGCAGCGGCCGCGTTTCGTCAGCGAACATCTTCCCCCCCCCCTGGACGGCTCGGTCATCGAACGCGGGAATTGTGCCACCTGCCTGTTCCACTGGCGTCATCCGGGAACGGGCGGTGCGGGCTGGATGGCGAGCGGCGCTGCCGGACGACGGGCAACGCCAGCGATCAGGGAACAGACCGAGGTCTTTCAGGGATCTGGTGAGCTTCGTTCAGGCGGCCGAGACCGGGAACGTGGGGCGTGGCCGTGAGCCCATCTGCGTGGAAGGAGGCGGCGGCCAGTTCGATGTCGAACAACTGCATACCCCTCAGCTCGGGATCGTCGGTTTCCAGCCGTGTGGCGCAGTCGATGCAGCATAAGGGCGTGTCCAGCGCATCCGCCGTGAGCGCGTAGCTTGCGATGTTGGGGCTTCCGGTGGTCAGCGTGTGAATGCTCGGGCGGTGGGCACTGAACAGCGTCGAATGCAGGGCCGAGCCAAGCGGGCCGACGATGACGCGATGGCTGCGAATGAGCGCAATCTGCTCTTTGATCGGTAGCCGTTCCGGTTGGACGATCCGCCAGCCCTGGCTCGCCAGAAACGCCTCGAACAGGGGCGCTTGGTCGAGCCGGCGCTTGGGCGCGGTGAGGTTGGATCGGCTCAGATAGAGCGGCTGGTCGGTCAGTGCCGGCTGGCCCGCCAATCGCTCGCCGATCTCCCAGAACGGGATCCCCGCGTCCTTGTGGATGTAGTGCCGCTCCTCGAGCATCAGGTCGGGAATGACCAGACGCCGGACACGCGTCGGCTCGCTGACCAGCGAGACGCGGTGCTGATCGAGGCCAAACATGGAAAGGATCCTGTTCGCAGATTCGACATTGGGGTTTGGCGGCGTCTGCCAGAGCAACGGCATGCGCGGATCAACATGGCGCACCCCCCACCAGCGCGCCATTGCTTCGATGAGAAAATGCCCGAAATGGGTACTGAACCAGCCGAGGTACAGCGCCTCGCCGGGGATTTCCGCGGTTGCTTCGACCGGGCCGGACAGTGCTTCACCCTTGACGAGTTTCCGGTAGGGTCTGCGCCGCAGTTGCCCGTCGGGGAGGAGTTCGCCATTGGCGTCGATGATGCCGCCGGATGGGTGGAGGATGACGTTCTCGACCACATGAAGTCTGCGCACGCCCAGACCCACCCTGAGCTCGGCGAGATGCCCCTCGAGGTTCTCTTTCGAATTCGGTCGTCCAAGTGCCCGGAACAGTTCCCGGCGAAGCGGGCGGGTGGTGTCGGAGAGCATCAGGCGCACCTCCGCGCGCGGTGGCGACGATCCGTTGCCGGGGGCCGCCCGTCACGCTCGGCCTGTCCTGTCATCATCCGGGTACCGGAGGATCGGGCGTACTCACCAGTCCCTCGGCGTGAAGGTATTCCACGGCGGCCGCCATGTCGCAGGTGACCAGGCGCATGGTGTCGCGGTCCTCGCCGCCGATCAGCGTGTCGCAGAGCAGCGCGGTGACTGGCGTCTCTACGGGATCGGCCCAAAGCAGGTAGTTTAACCGAGGGCCATGGTACTGGAACATATGAAGCGCGGGCCGGTGATCCGTGAAATTGGCCAGATGAAACGCGCTGCCGACGTGCCCGGCGATGTGGCGATGACTGCGGACAGCCCGGATCTGCTCTTCCACTTTCAGCATCTCCGGGTGGATGACCCGCCAGCCTTGGCCGCTGAGAAACTCCTCGAACAGCGCCTCGTGCACGATACGTCTCCCGGGACTCGCGATCCTGGCGCGGCTCAGGTAGAGCGGCTGCTCAGTTGGCTGCGATGGCCCGCAGAGCCGGTCGGCGATCTCGTGGTACGGCGCCGCGGTATCCTCGTGAATGTATCCATGCTCTTCGAAGGTCACATCGGGAACCAGCAGATGGCGGACGCGCGTTGGTTCATGAACGAGGCTGGCCCGATCGGGGGCGATCCCAAACGCCGCGAGATGCTCGCGGGCCTTCTCGATCGGCTTGTCGGGTCGCCGCCCAAGCCAGAGCAGCGGCATGTCGGCTGGAACGTGGCTCGTCGCCCACCAACGGGCCATTCCTTCGATCAGGAAATGCCCGAAGTGCATGAAGAAGCTCCAGCCGAGAAAGAGCGCCTCGCCGTCGATCTCCGCGGTCGGTTCGACCGGTTCGATCCGCTCCTG
>CAIPGK010000503.1 GCA_903864575.1 uncultured Chloroflexota bacterium | reverse complement strand
GGCTCCGCGGGCTCCGTGGGGTCGCAAGGTCCGCAGGGCGCGGCGGGGGCGCAGGGAGCGCCCGGCAGTGCAGGCGCGACCGGCGCATCCGGCTCAACCGGCGCGCGGGGCGCCCAGGGCGCGGCGGGGGCACAGGGGCCGGGCGGCGCGGGTCCGCAGGGAACGCCGGGAACGCAGGGCGCGGCAGGCGCGCAGGGCCCGCAGGGAACCATCGGTCTGCGCGGCGTCACCGGCCCAGCCGGGCCGGCCTCGACCGTCACCGGCCCGCAGGGCAGTGCGGGAAGCGATGGCGTGCAGGGACCTGCTGGCCCGCAAGGCGCACCCGGCCCGCAGGGCGACCGCGGCTCCCCCGGCAGCGATTCGACCCTTGCCGGCCCGCAAGGCGCCACCGGCGCGCGCGGCGTCACCGGCCCGGTCGGCGCGGCTGGCCCGCAGGGCGACCCCGGCGCGCCCGGCATGTCCTGGAGCGGCGCATGGACTGCCGCCGCCTATCAGCCCGGCGCAGTCGTCGGGTTCAGCGGATCCTCCTGGATTGCGGATGCCGAAACATCCTCCGCCAACACGCCGGGCGACGGCGCGCCGTGGTCCCTTGTCGCGCAGGGGTCGTCTGTCCCCGGCGGCGCGGGAGCGACCGGCCCACAGGGCCAGCCCGGACCGCAGGGAGCCCAGGGTGCGCAGGGCGCATCCGTCACCGGACCGCAGGGCGCGGCGGGAACGGCGGGCGGGGCAGGCGCCCAGGGGGCGACCGGCCCGCAAGGCGCAAGCGGATTAGCGGGCTCGACCGGCGCGCTGGGCGCGCAGGGATTCACTGGCCCGCAGGGCCAGCGTGGCGCCACCGGACCGGCGGGCGCAAACGGCGCGGATGGCTCCACCGGTTCCCCCGGCATCTCATGGATGGGGGAGTGGACCGCCACGGCCTACCAGCCCGGGGAGGGTGTCAGCCGCAATGGCTCCTCATACATTGCCCTCATCGAGACCTCGTTTGCCAACGACCCCGCCGACGGCTACCCGTGGGGAATCCTCGCTGCCGGCGCGACGGGAGCCGGGCTCACCGGACCTCAAGGGCCAGTCGGACCGCAGGGCGCGGCTTCACTCGTCACCGGCCCGACAGGCGTCTCCGGTTCGCCTGGAGCAACCGGGCCACAGGGCGCGGCGGGCGTAACCGGCCAGCAGGGCGCAGCCGGAGCGCAGGGGTCGACCGGCGTAGGGGCGACCGGCGCGCAAGGACCGGCGGGCGCGCAGGGCGCGATCGGCCCAACCGGACCGGCGGGCAGCGGCGGCAGCGGCGGCGCGACCTCCGTCTTTTCCGACGCCGCCTTCCGAGTCGCCGCCGCGAGCGACGCCACACGCCGCCTCGCCTTCGATCTCTCCGGCGTCACCGCAGGCGCAACCCGCGTGATGACCGTTCCCGACGCCGACGCCACCATTGTCGGCGCGGCCACCGTGCAGTCCCTTTCCAACAAGACCCTGCTCGCCGCGAGCGCCGCCGTCTCGCCGCTCAAGGTCCGCGCCGCCGCCGCCCAGACCGCCCCGCTTGCCCTCTTTTCGGCCAGCGGCGGCGGCGAACTGTTCCGCATTCACAGCGACGCGCGGTCCAACAGCTGGGTCGGCCGGGCCGCGGGCGAGAATGACGTCACTGGCGAGGCCAACACCGCTCTCGGCGCCGGCGCGCTCGCCGCGGCGACTGCCGCCGCCTCCAACCTCGCCGCTGGCAGCGCCGCCCTCGCCACGCTCGCGTCGGGTGCACGCAACGTCGCCGCCGGAACCGACGCCCTCCGCGACGCCGAAACCTCCGACAGCGTCGCCATTGGCTACCGCGCCGGATTCGCCATCACCACCGGATCGCGCAACATCGCCATCGGCAGTGAGGCCGACGTGCCGGACCCGGCGGCCAATGGCCAGCTCTCCATCGGCAACCTCATCTACGCGACGGGTCTCGATGGAACCGGCTCGACCGTCAGCAATGGAAGCGTCGGCATCGGCCGCCCCGATCCCGCCTATCGCCTCGACGTCGCGGGCCCGATCCGCTCGACCGATCTCTACGGCGGCGGCCCGGTGTCCGCGGATGCCTCCGGCGCGCTCATCGTCGGCGGGTCCGACGTTGCCCTCAAGCAGCGGATCGAGCCGCTGGCCGGGGGACTCGCCCTCGTCGCCGCCCTGCGTCCCGTCCGCTTCGACTGGACTCCGGCATCCGGCATGGGCGGCCGCAGGCAGGTCGGCTTCATCGCCAACGAGGTCGCCGCCGTCGTTCCCGAGGTCGTCGGCAGTCGCCCCGACGGCATGTTGACCCTTGACTACGCCATGCTCACCGCCGTGCTCGCCGCCGCGCTGCAGGAGCAGCAGGCGGCTGTTGCCGTCGCCGAGGATGCGCACTGTCGCGAGACTGCCGACCTTCGGGAACGCATCTTCCGGCTGGAGTCCGCGCTGTCCGATCTCCTCGGGCGGCTCCCGCATGTCATGTCGTAACCGGCAGCCTCCGCACCCGCGGTGGCTGCCGGCGTAGCGGCTGGTCCGGGCGGCTTCGTGCTCGCCGATGCACCAGTCCCGGCGGCGCGGGCTGCCTTCCTGTACACCGCCGGTGATTCGGTGCAGGATTCACCGGAGCCGAGCGATGGCGGCGACGGCGCAAATCCGGACCTTCGCCAACCGGCACGGCATGCCGTTCTAATGCGAGGGGCTGACGAGATGGACGAACGACGATTCGACGCCGCGCTCCGCGCGCTGAACGCCGGGACCACGCGCAGGCGCGGACTGGCCGCCGCGGCTGGCGTGCTGCTCGGCCGGGGTGTCGCGACGGCAAGCGCCGCCAGCCGCGGGAAGAAGCCGAAGCCCGAGGGTCCCTGCGGCGACGGCAGCGCCGCGGCCAATCGCTGCACGAAGAACAGCCAGTGCTGCACGAAGTACTGCGCCGAGGACATGTGCCGCTGCAAGCCGAACTACATGAGTTGCGGCAATGACGCCCACTGCTGCTCAGGTCTCTGCGTCAACGGCCGGTGCGATGGCGGATGCAAGCCCGAGGGGACCCGCTGCGAGGAAAACTTCAACTGCTGCAGCGGGTTGGCCTGCGTCGAGAGCCGGTGCGCGTCGAGCAACAAGGCGAAGTGCAGCAAATCCAACTGCGCGGGGTGTTGCGATGGAACGGTCTGCCGCGCCGGGTCCCGGCAGGGCGCATGTGGCGCGAGCGGCGCGGCCTGTGCGGCCTGCGGGGCGGGAAAGACCTGCACCGCCAGCGGGGTTTGCGCCGGTCTCTGTGGCGAATGCTCAAGCCTGACCCCGGTCACCTGCTCCGGGACTTGCACCGCGAGCGCCAACTGGACCAACCAGAGCACGATCGGATCCGCCGCCAATCCGACGGCGGGCCCAGGGGTCGCCATTACCGCCAACGGGTTGATGGCGCTGACCGGCAACACCCCGGTCAGTCCGAATCCGTCGCTGATCCAGATCTGGACACGAACCTCGGCAACCGCCACCGCGTGGACGGTCGCGACCTCGCTGTCCGGGGCAAACAGTCCCAACAGCTTCGCCCTCTCGCCCGACAACCTGACCTTCTGGGCGACCGATTCGGCGGCGGACATGGTCTACGTCTACACCCGGCCATCCACCAGCAGCACGGCCTGGACCAAGCAGACGGAGTTCTCCGTCTTTTCCACCAATCAGGTTGCTCCGCAGGGCATCGCCGTCTCCCCGGACGGGCTTGCCATCTGGATCGTCGATTACTTCGGGGGCGCCGTCCAGATCTGGTCGCGCTCCAGCGCCACGAGCACGACCTGGACGCTGCAGACCACCTTCGGCGCCGACGGCTCCGGCGATGCCCAGCTGAAGTCTCCGCATGGCGTCGCCGTCTCCCCGGACATGCTGACGGTCTGGGTCGGAGACACCGGCAACAACCGCGTTTCGGTCTGGACACGGCCTTCCACAAGCAGCACCGCATGGTCCCATGCCTACAACGTCGGCAGCCCCGGGGCCGCGCCGAACCAGTTTACGAGTCCAAACGGCGTCGCAATCTCCTGCGACACGCTGACCCTCTATGTGGGCGACTCCGGCAACTCCCGGGTCTCGATCTGGACGCGCCCCAACGTCGCCAGCGCCACCTGGTCGCCCGCGAACACCACCGCAATCACCGGACTCCTCGCCAGCGTCGCGGTCACCCCGGATGGACGCACCCTGATCACGAACGACCTCCGCTACCCCGACCAGGCAGCGTCGCGCGCCAAGGTCTGGACCCTCGGCTGCTGACCGGCAGGACGCCCTCGGACACCACGCATCACCCATCGGCCCGCTTCCGGAGGTTCCGGGGGCGGGCCGTTTTCTCGGCCGCGCCAGCACCGGGCAACCTCACCGGTTTGCGCTACCTCAATTCATGGATGATTTCCCGGATCGCCTGCATAAAGTGATGACCAGACCTCATCCTTTTGTCGTATGCCCCGTACCGCATTCGCACCAGCCTATTTTCCGAATGTTCAAACCGCTTGACGGGTGCTTGAATAGGCACATCAGAGAAACGCCCCGGAACGAACCGGGGAGCGGGCGACAAAGGACTGGAACGTCTCCGGACCGCCGCCCGCCGCCAGAAGGGAGCATGAACATGAACGGCATCTCCACCCTCGTCGCCCGCATCATCCGCGAGGACGCTGGCCAGGACATGGTCGAGTACGCGCTGGTTCTCGGCGTCATCGCCATCGCCGGCATCACCGCCATCATCGCCCTCGGCCCCAAGGTCGCCGACCTCTGGACCGACGCCAACACCGGCGTCCCCGCCGTCGACTAACCGGCGCCGCAACTCCGCGCCCGACACCTGATACCCGACACCCGACACCCATGAAAGGATTCACGACCATGACCACGCTGACCGACCTCATCGCCCGGATCGTTCGCGAGGACGAGGGCCAGGACATGGTGGAATACGCCCTCGTGCTGGGCGTCATCGCCATCGCCGGCATCACCGCCATCATCGCCCTCGGCCCGAAGGTCGCCGATCTCTGGACCGACGCCGACGCTGGCGTCCCGGCCGTCGACTAGCGTCCCATCTCCGGTCGACGCCGCTGTCGGCCCCGGACGCTGGCGCGGAGCAATCCGCGGCCGGTCCGGGGCCGCCTCATTGCCCGGCGCCCGATCGGTCTCTCCAGACGCTCCGATCTTCGCCGCGCCTCCGGCCGTGCAATGCGGCCGCGCGCGAGAAAGGCAACCGGGCATGTCATGGCCTCCAAACGCCGGGTGAATCGCGCGCGGGAACGGGTCCGCGTGGAGCGCGCCACCGCCCATGCCGCCGCCATCCAGCGGCAATGCGGGCTGAAGCGGGCGTACGAAACCCGCGAGCAGGCCGAACGCGCGGGCCGCGCCCTCGCCGCCCAGGCTGGTCGGCCAATGCGGGTCTACCGTTGCCCCCATTGCTCTACCGCGGCCTACCCGCTCTGGCACCTCGGGCACGACCGCTGACCCCCGTACAGGGGGCGCGGCATCGCCCCGGATCCCTCGCCCAGCATCACGGGCGGGGGATGTTGCGTTCCGGGTCGAGGAGAGAACCGCCCCAACCGCTCCTGCTCCTGCCGCAACCGGAATGCGCCGGGGTTGGCGATCGCTCATCAACGACCGGGCGATACCGGACAACGAGCGATACGGGACACGACAGGGATCAGGTCCGCCTCCGACACGCGGCGACGGGCAGGGGAGCGCGGCAAGCAGTTCATGCCAGCGACGGCAGGACGAGGCGCGCCCCTGGGCGAGGCGGGACATGCTCCGGCAACCGGGAAATCATCGCGGACGCCTGCGCGACGGCCCCGGCAAGCGAAGGAGTGACGTGGGGCGGGTGGGGAAGCGGCGCTCCCGCCATCGCCGCTTCCAGCCGCACATCCTCGGTTTCGGTGGGCGCGTAATCGTGCCGCTCCCGGTTGGCGGCGAGGGCGGCAAGCAGCCCTGCGCAGGCCACGCCGAGGTCGGGATCGGCCGCGTGCGGCAGCAGTGTCAGCAGGAGCCACCATCCGAGACGAACGGCGGTCCACCGGTCGCCGAGGCGCAGCGCGGCGTCGATGTCCGATGCGATCGCGGCAGCGGCGGCCCGCGGCTCGCCGAGATCGTCCAGCACGAGCCCCAGATGGCCACCGGAACCGGGCATCGCCGAGCGCCCGACGGCATGATGGCGCAGCGCGGTCGCGCGTTCGAGTGCGGCGCGGGCTCCTTCGAGATCCCCCACGCGGTGGCGTTCGACGCCGAGGCGGAGCGCCGCCCAGCCCTGGATGAAGGGCGGATCCCAATCCAGGTCGGGACCGAGCGCCGCGCGCGCCTCCTCGATCAGCGCGAGCGCGGTGGCGCGGTCCGGTTCATCCGGAGCGACAAGGCTCAGGTAGAGCTTCGCCCCGGCGATGGCGAAGTGCGACCCGAGGCGCTCCCCCAGCGCCAGCAATTGCAGGGCGAAGCGTCGAACGAGCTCCTGGTTGCCCTGCCGGAAGGCGATTTCCGCGCCGGCGAAGGAGAGGAACCCGAGCGAATCGAGCGGGATGGTCGGCACCGTTGCCTGCGCGCGCTCGAGGCGGCGCAGCGCGTCGTCGCTGTGATCGCGGTAGAGCCAGAACGGGAAGATCGCCAGGATCAGGTTGCCGACCAGTTCCCCGTCGCCCTCGGCGATCGCCCAATCGAGGGCGACGCGCAGGTTCGGGTAGTCGCGCTCCATCCGGTCGAGCGCCTCCGCGCCGTCCTCCCCGGATACGCCGGGTGCGATCCTCGCGGCGTAGGCAAGCGCCCATTCGGCATGGGCGCGCCGGACGGCATGGGCTTCCCCGGCTGCTGACAGGTCGGCCAACGCCTTGAGCCGGATGGGTTCCAATTGGGAAAAGCGCACGCCGTCATCGTGATCCGCTGCTGGCCGCCGCCGGATCAGATGGACGCGGGCGAGGCGCGTGAGGCTCGCTGCCACCATCCCGCGGTCCATCGGCGCATCGGGAAATGCGGCGGCTGCCACGGCGGCCGCGGCATCGGGGCGGAAGCCGCCGGAAAAGACGGAAAGCGATCGCCACAACCGCTGATCGTCCGGCCCGAGACGGTTGGCGCTCCAGGCGATCGCGTCGTCCATCGTCGAGAAGCGGTGCATCTCGTCGGTGAGCGCTGGAGCCAGCGCCCGCAGGCCGGCGTCGCGCATCAGGACCAGCAGATCGCCCGGATCGAGCACGTCCATCTGGGCGGCGGCCAGTTCGATGGCGAGCGGGAGCCCGGCCAGTTGTTCGCAAAGCTCCCGGACCGCGGCGCGGGTCCGATCGTCATCATCCAGACCGGGACGAACCTGGTTCGCCAGCCGCAGGAAGAGCTCGACGGCGGGGGAGGCGACCCCCTCGGTGGAAAGCGGCTCGATGACCATGACCCGTTCGCCGGGAATGCGCAGCGCCTCCCGGCTGGTGGCGAGCACCGACGCGCCCGGGATCGTCCGCAGCAGCCACGCGATGTCGGAGGCTGCCGGCAGCAGGTGCTCGAGATTGTCCAGGACGATGAGCCGTCGCTGCCCGGAGAGCGCTGCCGGGAGCCCGGCCCGGAGGATGTCGCCGGCCGCCGGAAGGCGCGCGGCGGCGAGAATCGCGGGCAGGACGTCGTCCGGACGGACGATGTTCGCCAGCGGGATGACATCCACGCTGGCAAACGGCGCTCGCGCCAGCCCCATCGCCCGCGCGGTTTCGATGGCGAGTCGCGTCTTGCCGACGCCGCCCGGGCCGGTCAGGGTGAGCAAGCGGGCGGACGGATCGGCGATCGCGGCGATGACGGCGGCGAGATCGTTCTTGCGACCGATGAAGGGCGTGTCCAGCGCACCGTCGGGCGCGGCAGGCCCGGGAGTCGTCGCTGGCGCCTCCTCGCCGGTCATCAGCCAGCGCGCGTCGTTCGGATCGAGACGAAGGGCTGTGGCCACCATCAGCAGCGTCGCGCCCTGCGGCGCCGTCCGGCCTGATTCGATGTTCTGGACGGTTCCGCGGCTGATCCGGGCGAGGAACGCCATCTCGGACTGGGACAGCATCGCGCGGGTCCGCAGCAGGCGCAAGCGCTCCCCCACCGACGCCGCCAGCGGAATGTTCTCCCGTTCGGCCATCCAGCCACCCCGGTGGAGGTATCCGCGCAACGAGGCCCGCCCCTGCCGCTACGGACCTCCGAGGGGGTGATGGTACCAAACGCCCCGCGGCGCGCGGTTGGGACGGCCGTTGCGGAACGGGCGCCGGAGCGACTGCGGTCCGGGTGTGCCTGATCGCCGCAAGAACCGGGATCGTGCCTCGAACGTTCCCTGCTTCCGCATGAGGGGCTGCTCGCCATCGACGGCCTGTCGCGCGCGAACGACGGGAGGCGCGGCGGCCGGGACTCGGCCTGCACCCGGTGCAGCCGCCCGGCCGGCTCCGCTTGCATCGCCACCAACGCGCCTCACCCCCGGTGCG
>CAIPGK010000502.1 GCA_903864575.1 uncultured Chloroflexota bacterium | reverse complement strand
GGTGAACCTGCCGACCACCTACCTCCACCATCTGCACGGCGTACACCACCCATGCTCGGCGCTCGCATTCGACCTGCAGGCGGCCACCGCCTTCCTCGCGGACGCCGGGCTGCTGCCGCGGCGCTCGTTGATCCCGTACCTTCCCACGGACCTCGACACCAGCCCGGAGCACGCGGAAGCCTGGCTTTTCACCTTTTACCTTCACTTCGCCCGCAGCATGCCGCCCAGCGACGCCTCACTGAACGCGTGGCTGGACACCCTCCTCGATCGCGTGCGGCCGACGGCATGGCCGGTCTTCGTTGCGATGGCGGCGATGCCCGAACACACATCCGGGGCGGAGGCCGAGACCGCGATGCGCCGCTATGCCGCCGCGCTCGCTGGGGAGACCGATGCGCTGCGGCGAGAACGGCACCGGGCATCCGTGCTGGCGCTCCTTCCACATGCGCTGGCCCGCTGCACCCCCGAGACGCGAGTCCTCGCGCAAGAAGCGACCGATCGGTTCCTGCCAGCATCCTGACCTTCTGCCTTCACATGATGGCACAATAGCGAGGCGGCCTATCGGGCCACGCCAGCGCGACAGGGGGAACGATGCCCGCGGAGGTCACCCGCCCGGTTCGCCGGGAGTTGTTCCGGGCGGCCGGAACGCCGGATTCGGAGGCGGTTCTCGAGCAAAGTCTCGACCCGCTTCGGGTTGGTCTCGGCGAGCGCAGGCTGCGCGTCGCGGAGAACGCGGTGCTGGTTCCCAACGCCGGCATTCTCGACCGCGACGGCAACACGCTCCCCGATGGCCAGTTTCGCCGTTTCCCGTCCCACACCGTCATCGCCGGCGAGGAACGGATCGAGCCGATCGAGCCAGAAGTCGAGCTTTCGGGGGAGGCCGTCTATCTCGGCTGGTTCGGCGCCCATTTCGGCCATTTCCTCATCGAGACGATGGCGCGGTGGTGGGCCGTGCGCCATGTCGATGTGGCCATTCCGCTGATCTGGCAGTCGTCGCCTCCCTTCCTGACCTCCCGGTTCGCGCACCGGCGCGTCTCCGGGTTCGGCTTCGACCAAGCGCGCATCTCGCTGGTCGAGCAGCCGATGCGCGTCCAGCGCCTGATCCTTCCCGACGTCACGTTCGAGGAGCGCTATTACATTCACGAGGACGCCGCGATCCCGTTCCACGAGATCGGCGAGCAGCTCGGCGGCTTCCCCGATCTGACCGATCAGCCGCTCTATCTCAGCCGCGGCAACATCAAATTTCCTGGGCGGGTGGTGGAGAACGAGGTCCGGTTCGAGGAGTACCTGACCGGGCAGGGCTGGCGGGTCGTGCGCCCGGACGCCCTGCCGATCCCCGAGCAGATTGCGCTGGTCCGCAGCCACCGCGTCATCGCCGGGCACATCGGCACCGCGCTGCACCTGACCATGTTCTCCGCGCACCGCCCCATCGTGCATGCCCTGACTTACAATACCAATGCACTCCCAAACTACGCGCTTTGGGCTGATGCGCTCGGCACGCCGTTTTCCTCCTTCAACTGCGCGGCGGTGAACACGACGGGCGATCCGGCCCTGAAGAATGTGCTCTCGTTCGACCTGGCGAAGGCCGCCGGATATTTGCATGCGGAGGGCCTGGTGGCGTCGCCCCGCGTTCCCGGTTTCGACGACGCGGAGAGCGCCCCCGCGCCAGATGCTCCCCCAGCCGGGGCGGCCTGACGGGTGGCGG
>CAIPGK010000501.1 GCA_903864575.1 uncultured Chloroflexota bacterium | reverse complement strand
TCGTGATCGCCGTCGGCGCCAGCGACCCCGAAAAGCCCAAACCGGTGCGCGTTCGCAAGATCACCGTTGCCCGGGACGAATCACGCCCGGAGCCCGCCCCCTTGCCCGTGCGGGAGTCGGCATCGACTCCTGCTGATGCCCCGGCTGCTCTTCCAGAGCGTCCAGTGATTGTGAACGATACGGCGCCGACCGTCGGCAACCTTGCTCCCGCGGCAGTCCCGGCACCAGTGCAGGACTCCCGGGTCGAATCCGCCGTCGGATCGGGCGAGCGTGCGCAGCGTAGCGATGGATCTCGTCGCAAGCTCACGGAGGAGCAGGCCTCCGCGCTCGAACTCGCCGGGGCAGTGCTTGACGGACTTGCCCCGCGTGCGGTCGAGTCGTCCGAGCCACCGGCAGTTGTGGAGCGGCGCGAGCAGCCCGAACCCAACCGGGACCAGCCGCGACAGGAGAGCAGCCGGCACAGGGACCGAAAGCGGGGTCGTGGCCAGAGTGGCGAGCACCAGGGGCAGGGGCAAGGCCAGGGCCAATTCGGTGGCCAACCCCAGCACCAGCAACGGGGACCCCAACAGAGCTACAACCAGCCCAAGCACCAGCAGAAGCAGCACCAGCAGCATCTTCCGCGCCCATACGAGCAGCAGAAGGCAAACCCACCGACAATCACGATCACCGAACTCGATGCCAAGACCCCCGAGGAACTCGCCGAAATGGCGAGGGAGTTCGAGATCTCCGGCTTTTCCCGAATGTCCCGGGTCGACTTGATGATCCGCATCCTCCAGGGACAGACCGAGAAGGAAGAAGGGGTCTTCGGCGACGGCATTCTCGAGATCATCGAGGATGGATTCGGGTTCCTGCGCGGCCCCAGATACTTGCCTGGTCCGGATGATGTCTACGTATCCCAGTCCCAGATTCGGCGCTTCGGTTTGCGAACCGGCGACCGGGTCTCCGGTCAGGTGCGGCCGCCGAAGGACAACGAAAAGTTCTTCAGCCTCCTTCGGGTGGAATCGGTCAATGGAGTTGACCCCGACATAGCGCGGAAGCGGCCGTCCTTTGACGGGCTTACTCCGATCTTCCCGTTGGAGATGATCGACCTCGAAACGTCGCCAAACATCCTTTCAACCCGGCTTCTGAACCTGGTCGCTCCGATTGGCCGCGGGCAGCGCGGATTGATCGTCTCCCCTCCAAAGGCGGGCAAGACGATGCTGCTCAAGTCCATCGCGAACGGCATCAGTTCCAATTGCCCGGACATTCACCTCATGGTCTGCCTCATTGGCGAGCGCCCCGAGGAAGTGACCGATATGCGCCGCTCCATCGAAGGCGAGGTCATTTCCTCGACCTTTGACGAGCCGGTCGAAGACCACACGAAGGTGGCGGAAATGGCGCTGGAACGGGCCAAGAGGCTCGTCGAGGGCGGCCGGGACGTGGTGATCCTGCTCGACTCGATCACCCGTCTCGCCCGCGCCTACAACCTGGCGGTTCCTCCGAGCGGCCGGACGCTCTCGGGCGGCATCGACCCGGTTGCGCTCTATCCGCCAAAGCGCTTCTTTGGCGCCGCCCGAAACATCGAGGGTGGCGGCAGCCTGACCATCGTCTCCACGTGCCTGATCGATACCGGCAGCCGGATGGACGACGTGATCTACGAAGAGTTCAAGGGTACGGGCAATATGGAGCTGCACCTCGACCGCAAGCTGGCCGAGCGGAGGATCTACCCGTCGATCGATGTCCAGCGTTCCGGAACCCGGCGAGAGGAACTTCTCCTCGATGACCACGCCCTCCGGCAGGTCTGGACCATGCGCCGCATGGTATCCATGCTCGGTGGGAGCGAGGGCACGGAATTGCTTCTCGCAAGACTTGCAAAGACCCAGACGAACGACGAATTCCTCGAAACACTCACCCGAGACATCTGATTCCCAGCAGGACTACTACATCGCAAACGGCCCGGATCAAACGATCCGGGCCGTTCTGGTCTCGATTTCGGGTGGTTGGTTTACCGCTCGTCGTGCTGTGAGGGAATGTGCCTTCGGATACGTTCATCCGGTTCGCGCATTGAGTCGTCCTGCACAATGAAGGTCTTGCCAGCGGTCGTTGTGACCGCTCCGGGCGTCCCGTGGCGGTCCATTGCGACGATGTTCACCTCACCCCAGTAGGCATCGTCAAGCGCGATGAGATCGTT
>CAIPGK010000500.1 GCA_903864575.1 uncultured Chloroflexota bacterium | reverse complement strand
CATCGAGCGCCACCAGGGAGGAGAGCAGCGCCGCAGTACGTGAGGCGTTCCGATCCCCGGCTCGCGAGGGCGCCGCCATTGACACCACAGCGCCGATCACGCATGCGACGACGACGGAGAGGACCAGCGGCGCTTCCGCGGTCCGGGCACGCTGATCTCCTGTATCGCCATCGACGAGCACCGGGAGGAGAATGGGGTACAGGAAAGCCGCCATGCCGACCGACGAGGCGACCAGCAGGAGAACCATCCGGGATCGATCAGTGGTGGCGCGGTGGGCTGACATCAGGTATTCCGGCAGGCTACGGACCGAGTCGCTACTATACGCCTGATCGAGGCCGTGGACTGTGCGCCATGCGCCGGGAGGTACGCTCATCCCATGGCCGATGTCACCCTCGCGGACCTCATCGCCTGGGAATCCTCGCTGCGACTGGTTCACGACCCGGCGGACCAGGCAGAGACGACCCCAGTCGCCTGGGTGGTGTCGGCTCGTGCGGCAATGCCAATGCTTCCACCACTGCGGGGTGGCGAAATCGTGCTCGTCCCGGAACGCGTGGCCGCGGTCCTGACCGAGCCGTTGCCGCAGGTGCTTGCAAGCCTCGCCAGTGCTGGTGTGGCGGCAGCTATCCTGACTGCTGACCCCGGACCTGTTGGATCCATTCGCCTTCCGATCGTGATAGCCAACGACGCCGATGCTTCCGGTGATGTTGAAAGTCTTCTCAATCGGTCACTGACGGAACTCCGGGGAGAGTTGTACCGAAGTGGGACCGATCTCGGACGCGCCATCGCACCATTGGCGGCGACCGGGTCACGGGCAGACGCATTGCTTGCCGCGGCCTCCGCAAGCATGCCGATTGAGATCACTCTGGTTGAGGGGCGGGAGTCCGGAGGGCCGGCCACGGCAACGAGGCGGATCCGGACCCTGCGACCGGGCCTCGCCATCCACGCCACCGGCGATCCCCGCATGCGCGCTCTCGCGGAATTGGCCCTTGAAACGCTTGCCGAGCCAGTCCAGGATGCCATTCGCCGCGATGAGGACGCACGGCCTCGCGGCGCTCAGCGGGCGGTCGCCCTGCATCGCTTGCTGGCGTCGCCTGACTCGGAATCGCGGGAGCCTTCCGAAGTTCTCGGCCGCAGGCTCGGGCTGAACGTCGAGGCAACCTATGTTGCCGCCGCATTCTGCAACGCAGACATTCGCGACATGGAATCGGCATTTGGCAGGATCGGTGCGATCCACGATGCCGGATCGGATGCACTGCGCTCGTACGCGCTTATCGAAGTTCATGGACCGATGACGATCGCCGTTCACCAGGCCATCGCAGCGGCGATCGATCGTTTGGCGGCTCTGGGCTGCGGCCTTGCGTTGTCGAAGCCGCACGGAATCGACGGGCTTGCCGAAGCAGGCAGGGAAGTCCGTTACGTCTCGTCGCTGCAGCAAGGCGGTCAGATTACTGCCCGGGCTGCGGCAATCATGGACGTGCGCCGATTGGGAGCCTATTCGCTCCTCTACACCCTTCGTCAATCCCGGGAGGCGGCGGCATACGCAATGGCGGTGCTGGGTGATCTCCCCGCTCACGACCGCAAAGGCGAGCTCCGGCGCACCCTGCGAGTCTTTCTTGAATCGGGAGGCGCTCACGGAGAGGCGGCGGACCGACTCGGAATCCACCGGAACACGCTCGCCTACCGACTCCGGCGCATCGCGGCGCTTGTGGGTGTCGACATCGCAAATCCGGTGAACTGGCTGACCTTGCATCTCGCACTGTTGGCCTCGACCCTGCCGGACGAAGCCTCGGCGAACCCAGCCCGCTCAGGTTGAGGCAACCGGACTCGCGTTGATTGGGGTCGCGCTTCGCAAGTCCTGGTGCTCGAACCATGCATCCCAGACCGGCCCCAGATTGCACCCGCACGCATCCTCGAACGATCGTTGGAGATCGTTCCCGCCGATCGTCTCGAACCTGCGAGTCTGCACGATTCCCTGCAATGCCGCGAAGAACGCTTCGTCGCCAATTCGCTCCCGAATCGCGTCGAACCCGAGCGATGCCTTGGCATAGACCGCCGCGGCATAGGAGGTGCGGTCGCCAAAGGATTCGGTGGGCTGGTCGACGAGGACATCGCCACCGGATGCCAACTGGGAAGACATCCAGTCTGCGACGAGCAGTTCGAACTGCCGTCGACCTTCCTCAGGGCCATATCTGTCGGAAAAATAGATTTCTGCCGCGGCATATTCCGAGAGCCCTTCGTCGATAAACGCCTCCGCGTTCTGATCGTTGACCACCATCGCATACCACCACTGGTGGGCGACCTCGTGCGCAACGACCATCTCGCTGAATCGTCGCTCATCCGACGATCCGGCGAGGATATCCGGTGAAATCAGGACCATCCCCGGGAATTCCATGCCGGCCGCGCCGTAGAGATCGGTTACCGCAATGTCCAGCTCACGATAGGCGTAGGCGCCGAAGCGGACGCCAAACACCGCAAGCGCCGCCGCGGCCCACTCCGCCACGCGCCGGGCGCTTTCAGCATCAGCCGCGGTAGCCCAAACGTTCACCGCAACGGGACCAGCGGCGACCGTCACCGGGACCCATTGAACCCCGGCCACGATTGGCGCTTCCCTTGCAGGGCCGGCCGCGAACCGAATGACTTGCCGATCGCCATCCTCGGACCGATCGAGGGTGACGCCACCGGTGACAAGACTCAGTTCCGCCGGAGCGTCGACGGTGACATCGAACATGGATGGTATGCTGAAGACCGGATCCCCGATCTGGGACGGAGCTGCGAGATCGGGACCTTCCGCTGTTTCGCCAGCCAGCATCGGATACCAGTGGGCGAGCGCGACCACGCCGGATTCGGGCTTCACGGAAAACATCCCGAAGGCATGTCGGGAGTGAACCGGGACGGTGGTCTCGAATTCGACAGCGACGAGGGCGGGTTCGCCACGGGTGACGCCCGACGGCAACGGAAGAAGTGCGACCGTGTCATCGGCGCGGAACTCGGGCGTCACGGTCACGCCATCCACGTCCACGCGACGGAGGACCATGCCGCCAACTTCGTAGCCGGGGTCGTTCGGATAGAGCCTGAGCGCAATCGCCGGGCCATCGAGACGGGACGGCGGTATCGTGAGTCTCAGAAAGCCCGTAACCACCGCAGGCTGCTTTCGATCCCCGACGGTCAGTGTCGCCGATATCTCGTATCGGGGAAGGTCCCCGGCATCCGACCGCAACGTTCCCAGACGCTCCGGGATCACCGATGACCAGGCGAGATCGGGACCAGCATCCTGCGCGGACACCGTAAACCCGGGCGTCATCGTCAGGAGGAGCATCATCGCGATGCACGTCACACGACGGAGATGGACAATGGTCGAACCTGGAACCGTCATCATGGAGTCATTGTACGGTGCGCTGGAATGAGACGGGTTCGAATCGTATGGAGCGCCTTCGGCTGCCGCAACAGATCGCTGCGGAAATCTCAGCGCATCTTCGCGGCGCGCTTCCCAACGAAGGCTGTGGACTTCTGTCAGGGTCGCGAACCGGCGAAGGCGGCGCGGCTGACAGGTTCTTTGCCGGAACCAACATCGACCAGTCCCCAACACGCTATACAATGCTCCCATCCGAGGTCGCGCAGGCTTTGGACGAGATGGAGCGAGGAAACACGACATTGCTGGCCATCGTTCACTCTCATCCGTCTGGTCCTGCAACACCCTCGGTCACCGATCTCCGGGAGTTTCACTATCCGGGCGCGTTGATGGTAATCGCCGACGTGACTGCTGGACGATGCGAGCTTCGGGCGTGGAGCGTTGATCCGATTCCTGGACGCGTCTCGGAAGTGCTCATCCAGATCGTACCGTGACGATGTTCCGTCAACCGCGGCGATTTGTCGCTGCCCACCGTCCCGCGAAAGGCGACCGATGACCGACCCCGCAAGTTCCCTTTCTGACCAGGAGCACGCGCAAATCGTGGCCGAACTGGAGGCGTTCCCGGGGGAACTCGAACGGCTATTGAACGGCATGACATTGGATGCCTTGTCCCGGCCTGCCAGCGGCGGCGGCTGGGGGGTCGTCGAGGTGCTGTGTCACCTGCTTGACTGGGAGGAGATTCTCCTGTGGCGGCTCGAGGCCGTTCTGGCAGACGATCACCCCGACCTTCCCGCGTATGATGGAGCTCTCTGGGACATCGAACATGATTACCGTTCTCGCGACCCGCGCGTGGTGCTCGCCCGGTTCGCGGAAACCCGAAATCGCTTCGTGGCGCTGCTGGCGCCGCTCGATGGCGCTGGCTGGATGCGAACCGGGAATCATTCCACCCTCGGACCAATCACCGTCGAATGGCTGGCCAGCCGTATCCGGGACCATTCCCGGGAGCATCTCGATCAGGTTCGGGATGCGCTCGCGTGACCCGTACCCATTGTGAGGATGCGCGGCAAGCCGTATCCTCTTCCGCGAAGGACGGGCATGAATTCCGGGAGGCCTTATGAAGGGCGGCATGGTGGACACGACAATCGAGAAGCCGGTTTCCCAGTTGACCAATGACTCCATTATCATCCGGCTCCTCTACACAGTGAATCACCTTTCACGCTGGCTTTCCCCGATTCACGAAGACATCAAACTCTCCCGTTCGCCATACCGCGACGAGGCGTCGGTGAAAGATCTGGTGATCCAAATGCGCGATCACGAGCTTCAGATCTACCCGCGCGTCTACGCCATGGCGATGCAGGACCGTCCGAATCTTGACGCCCTCCCGCCGGTGGTTCGCACCGAGGCAGACGTCGCGTTCGACCGGCAGGCTCGTGTGTTCGAGATCATGGCCGAATTCCGCCGACTTCGACAGTCGACGACCTCGCTTCTTCGCACGCTGCCCGATGACGCGTGGAATCGCGATGGCATCAGCCGCGCCAGCCACGACACTACCATCCGAAAAACCGCCGAGCGTCTCGTGCTCGATGACCAGCGCCATCTCGGCGAAATCGACCGGGCATTGACCCGCTCCGGCGCCCGCGCCGGCATCGCGCAGGCCTCCCAGGCCGCGCTCGCGGATCTGCTCAGACTCGCGCAGTAACGCGGCGCACCACCGGGGAGAAGCTGCCCATGGAACATGACGGACCCGCCGCTGCCCCCGCAAACGCCGAACGCCTCGGCAGGGAGTTTTTCGGCGCAATCGACGCCCGCGACCCGCATCGCCTCCGCGCGACGCTGGCCGACCACGCGACGTTTCGATCGCTCCCGCACCGCGACGCTATTCGCCCGGCAGACGACATCGTGGCCTACTTCGGCACGGTCGTCTCCTCGTATCCCACCGCCCGCTGGGACGTTACCGACGTCATCGCCACCGAGGACCGGGCAGCAGTGCAGTTCCTTGTCCGCGAATATGCTCCTCACCTCGGCCGCGAGTTGGTCTCGGAGCAGTTGGCGGTTCTCCGGGTGAACGATGGGCGGATCGTCAGCATCGTGGGCTACTACGACTCGGCCGAGTTCAAGCGGCTGTTTTGGGACGACGCGATGGGGTAGGCGCGCCTAGCCGGCAGGTAATCCACCGATGGCGTGCACAAACCCCTCCAGCGTCTCGAGATGATCGTCCGCGCTACGGAAACCGAACCCATGGGTGTCGATTCCGAGATGCGTAACCCCCGCGGTGGATCGCCATCGGTCCACCTCCAGCGCCACGTCCTCGCTGCGCAGTTCGCGGAGCGTCAGCCGAGCTTCGACCCCGACCGAGTTGGCCGGGCGTCCTGCGGCCGCTGCAGTTGCATTGACGTTCGCAATGCGCGCATTCATGTCCTCGCCCGGCCGACCGTGCGGAAACCATCCGTCGCCGAGCGTTCCGGCGCGATGCATCGCGGCAGCCGAGTCTCCACCCACCCAGACAGGAATCGGCCGCTGGATTGGCAACGGGTTGATGCCCGCCCGATCGACCTGATCGAACTCCCCGTGAAACTCGACGACCGGTTCGGTCCAGTACCTCCGAAGGAGGCCGATCTGCTCGTTGCAACGTCGCCCGCGGGTGGACAGCGACTGGCCAAGCGCCTCGTACTCGATCCCGTTCCAGCCGACGCCGACCCCGAGACGGAATCGCCCACCGGCCAGGAGATCGGCCTCGGCCGCCTGTTTGGCGACCAGCGCGGTCTGGCGCTGAGGCAGCACCAACACTCCGGTCGCAAACGCGAGCGTGTCGGAGATGGCGGCCATGTGAGCGATGAGGGTCAACGGTTCGTGGAACGGCGTCTCGAAAGTCATCCCGGTCCAGTTCTCACGACCGGCCGGGTCCGCCCCAAGAACGTGCTCATACACGAGGATATGGTGGAAACCGAGTCCCTCGACGCCTTCAACCCAACGCCGGATATCCGCCCGCGAAAGTGCGCCGTCCATCTGCGGAAAAATCGCTCCGAACTGCATGACCGCTCCTCGAGTGAAGCATGCGGTCGGCATCCGCATCGCGCCCACCGTATCCTTTTCCATGACGCCTCGATCACGCAAGGGAGCAGCGCAGGATGAGTGTCGCAACCCGGTCCGCAGGGCAGCCATCCGCTGGAGAGCATCTTCCTCATGACACGGTTCCCTTCGCCGAACGGTACGGGCGCGCCCTTGGCGCAGAACGTCTCAGCGGCAACCTCACGCGGTTCCAGCAAGGCTGGCGGCAGTCGCGCGGGGATGTGATGGCCGAAGTCGAGTTCGAGTCGCTTCGCGCTCGGCTCAAGCGTTCCAAGACCTTGATCACGGATGACATCGACCGCTACCTCGACCAGTTTCAGGCTGAGGCCGAAAAAGCAGGCGTCATGGTTCATCGCGCCGCTACCGCCGACGATGCAAACCGGATAGTCCGGGACATCGCGCAGCGGCATTCCGTGAACCTCGTCGCCAAGTCAAAGTCGATGGTGACGGAGGAGACGGAACTCAATCAGGCGTTCGCCGATGCCGGGATCGAAGCCATCGAAACCGATCTTGGGGAATGGATCGTCCAACTCCGCCACGAGCGGCCGAGTCACATGGTGATGCCCGCCGTGCATCTGTCCCGGGTCGAAGTGGGGGAGATCTTTTCCGAGGTGCTTGGCCGGGAGATCTCCCGCGAGGACATCGGCGAGCAGGTACGCGTCGCTCGCGACGAAATCCGCAAGGTCTTCTTCGCGGCAGGCATGGGCATCACCGGCGCAAACGCGCTCATTGCTGAATCCGGAACGGTGATGATGGTCACCAACGAGGGTAACGGACGCCTCACCGCGTCGCTCCCCCCCGTCCACGTCGTGTTCGCCGGGATCGAAAAACTGGTGCCGACCTGGGAGGACGCAATGATCCAGTTGCGTCTCCTCGGACGATCCGGCACGGCGCAGCGGATCACGAGCTACTCCACGTTCATCACCGGGCCGACCGAAGGCCATGAGATGCACATCATTCTGCTCGACAACGGGCGCCGGAAGATGGCGGCGCTGCCGGAGTTCGTCGAGGCCCTGCATTGCATTCGGTGCGCCGCCTGCGCCAATGTGTGCCCGCCATACCGGGAGGTGGGTGGGCATGTTTTTGGCCACATATACTCTGGAGCAATCGGTCTCGTCGTGACCCCCTTCCTTCATGGGATCGATGCCGCCGCCGGCCCACAAAGCCTGTGTCTCTCCTGTAACGCCTGTGAAACAGTGTGTCCGGTCCACATCCCGCTGCCGCGCCAGATTCTCGATGTGCGCCGAATGGTTGTCGAAGCGAAAGGACTGAAACCGGTCAAGAAGGCCATCCTCGGCGTCTATGCTCGGCCGAAACCGACTGATCTCGCCTTCCGCATCGGCCAGCGGGCCCAGCTTGCGGCAACGCGCGGAGGAGCGTTCGTCCGCATGCGGTCGACGCCGGTGCTGAAGAATCAGACGCGATGGCGCTCGATGCCCGCGCTCGCGCGGCAACCACTGCGGGATCAGGTGCGCCGCGGGGTGGTGGAGCCAGGAAGTCGCCCGGTCGTGCCGAACAGCGCGGCAGGCAAGACCGTGGCGCTCTTTCCCGGATGCATGACGGACCGGCTCTACCCCGAGCAAGGGCTCGCCATTCGCTCGGCGATGCTCGCCTTGGGGGTCAACGTCCTGGTCCCCAACGGGCTCCATTGTTGTGGCCTGCCAGCGTTCAACTCCGGTGATGCGCGCCATGCCCGCTGGATGGCCTGCCAGACGATCGCCGCTCTCGAAAAAGCACGAGTGGATTACATCGTCTCGGGCAGCGCCAGTTGCGTCGCAACGCTGACACAGGACTACGAGCACCTGTTCCGCGATGATCCGGCGTGGCGGTCGCGGGCGCGCGCGATCTCGGCAAAGGTGCGCGACTTCACCTCGTTCATGGACAACATCGCACGGCTGGAGTCAGGCGCCCTCGACGACGGTTCAGGCGGAGTCGTGGCCTACCATGACTCGTGTCAGGGTTCCAACGCCCTGGGGCTACGCGCCGAACCGCGCCGGATCCTGCGGGATGTTTGCGGAGTCGAAGTCCGGGACTTGAAGGAATCGACGCTCTGCTGCGGCTTCGGCGGTTCGTTCTCTTTCGAGTATCCGGAGATT
>CAIPGK010000499.1 GCA_903864575.1 uncultured Chloroflexota bacterium | reverse complement strand
CGATCACCTGAACCTCGTCGCCGTCGATTTCATCGGCGGGGACAGCGCCGAAGGATCCATCCCCTGCCTGAAAGACGACGATCGAGACCATGAGCGTGGCGGCGAGGGAGGCGGCGAAGGCGTGTGCATCTTTGCGGGACATCTGATTGGCTCCTGTCTTGGAGGCGAGGGACCATCCCCCGCGCGACAGGACCCCGCAGGCCCGAAGACTGGCTGACATCACCGGGTGCGTTCGGCTCGTCCGAATCCACCCGGCGGCACGGGCTTGCCCATAGTCCGACCCCTCGCGGGTTGATCTCGAAGACGGGATTCGGGGCAAGGAAGGGAATGGCGAGCGGGGGATGGTGCCCTGACGATTGGAGCCTGTTGTCCCGCCGATGCATTTGACGCCGCCAGCCTCCTGGGCTGGCTCGTGGTTGAAGGCCTCCGTATTGTGGGATGGATCCTCTGGCGCCCCGCGTCATAGCGGGACGAGGGTGTGGTTGATGAGAGGCCCGCCCTTCGGCAGGCCCCTCACGCCTTATCAGGGCTCAGGCGGCCAAGTCCGCGCCCTCTTCCCTATCGCCGTCCTCGGCGTCGACGATTTCGATCCGCGCGTTGCTGTAGCCCTCCCGCGCAATCCATAGCTCGGCTGCGGTAACGGATTCCGCCAGATGCAGCAGCTCGGTGTTACCACCGAAGTCCAGAAGCACGCGCACCTGGCCGGGCTTCGGTTCCTCGGCCACCTCGAAGATCAGACGGCTGTCGGCCGAATGACTGCGCATGATGGTGACCAGGATCACCCCGTCCGAGGAGAAGTTCCCCTCATGGAGCGTGAAGGAGGCCGGAGCGGTCCAAGTCGGATAAACCCGTGGCGGCTCCTTCTTCACGAGACGGCCGACGCCGTTCGAGCGCTCCCAGGCCGCAAGTTTCTTGGTGAACCGGGCCGGCGGCTTCGGGCTGCCGTCGGTATAGCGGATCAGCGCCCCGAGAGGCGCTGTGTCGATGATGGTTTTTGCAGACATGATTCCTCATCCCGAATGCGAGCGTTCGCATTCATCATATTGATATTGCTGTATTTTGTGAGAGTGAGGGCGGGTTGCCCCGCCCCCGGATGGCTCAGATCAGTCTGCAGCCAGCATCGACGCGTCGCTGTTCGGCAGATCGGCCGTCAGGAAAGCCGGGAGATCGATGGTTCCGGCTGCGTCGTCGGAGTCAGCTTCCATCCGGGCCTTATCACCGATGTCTGCCCCCTGCCCTTCTGCGATCGCCTCGCCGTCGAGTGCGACCAGATCGGCCCGGCGCAGGACCTCTGGCAACCAACCGCTGCCCCTGAGAAGCCGCTCGGCTTCGGTGGCCATCTCGCCCTTCTTGAGGTGATCGAGAAGCTGCGCAGTCCCTTCCCCCTTCGCCTCGCGCACAGCGTCGAGGATCCGGGCCTTCGGCACACGGTTGAGATATCCATCGACCGTGGGCTCCCAGCCCGCTTCGACCATGTCGAGATCCACCGCGCGCGCCACGAGATCGGCATGCGCCATGCGGCGGGTCAGTCCAGTGGCCGAGATGCCAGCCCCATAGGGGTTCACCTTCTCATGGAGCGCGTTGATCCCAAAGCTGAGGCAATGCGCCAGAAGGGCGAGACGGCTGCCCTGATCGAGAACGGACAGATAGTCCCAGAGCGCGGCATCATCCCCGAGGGGCAGATCGGCCTCCCAAGCTGCGTGACGCTCGTCGACCAGCTTCGCCACCACGTTGTCCTTCAGGTCCGGTGCCTGCGCCGACATGTAGACGTGGCGGACCGAGGCTTCGAGGCAGCTGCCCGTCGCAGAGGAGGTGCGGAAGGTGTCCGTCACCAGCTTCAGGAGCAGGAGCGTCAGCGCGACGTCCGGCGACCGCCCGATGGCCTCCCGCAGCGCCAAGGTGCGGTGGGCGGTCAGTTCCATGACCAGCCGCTCGGGCAGCGGCTTCAGCGCTCCGTCGTCGTCCTCCTCGGACGAGTCCGCGCCGATCGGGTGACCGCCCGAGGTGATGACGGTGCCGCCAGCGGAGGTCGCCGACGGGTTCCAACTGGAAACACCAGCATCACCCCCCTGCCCCATGGCAT
>CAIPGK010000498.1 GCA_903864575.1 uncultured Chloroflexota bacterium | reverse complement strand
TGTCGGAGATGTGGTGCAGGTCCGGCGTGGAGACCATCGCTTCCGACTCATCACTTTCGGGACGACAAACTTTTATGAGGCATTCCGGACCAAGTTCAATTTCCAGATTCGTCCGGACGCGGTGCCGTCCATACCGCTCGGCATCGACGGTCGTCGCACGACGGCAGATGACCTCGCCTAGCGCCGTACCGGGGGAGGTCCGATCATGAACCGGCCGCGCTCGGGGGCGAATCGGCAACCGTCGAGGAGCAAAGGCGGCTTTTCGCGTTCGATGCAGCTCGCCACCATCATTGGCGTGCTCGTGGTGTGCGCGTTGATTGCCACAAGCCTCGGCGCAATCTGGATGGATAGCCAGGCGCCTGCGCCGCTCGCTACCGCGGAAGCAACGGCTGATCCCGGTCGCGACTACGAAAATCTGCTTCGCGCCAACGTGCAGTCCGATCCGAATGATGTCGTATCGGCGACCTCCCTTGCGAACCTGCTTGCCACCCGTGGCGAGTATGCCGAGGCCATTCCGCTCTATGCTCAGGCGGTCGAAACCGAACCCGCGAACACGCAGTACCGGCTCGATTTCGCGTTGGCGCTCGCGCAAAGCGGCTCGTTGGCGGACGCAGAGTTGCAGTACCGAAAAGTGGTTGAAGCTGACCCGAACAATGCAGAAGCGCACTTTTTCCTCGGCGAGCTTTACACGCACTGGAATCCCGTGCGGCTCGACGACGCCGTGGCATCCTATGAGCGCGCAATTGCCGCCGAGCCGGCGTCCGTGTCGGCAGATCTGGCGGAGCAGGCGCTGGCGAGACTGAAGGGGCAACGGAACGCGGCGACGCCGGTCGCCACGGAGGGGTCATGAGCGGCGAAAACGATCGCGAGTCCGAGAGCGTCGTTTCGGACGAGTTGCTGAAACTGCTGGTGTGTCCGGTTGACCATGCCGATCTCCGGGTGGAGAGCAGCGACCTCGTTTGCACCCGTTGCGGACGGCGGTTCCCGGTCGAGGATGGCATCCCGAATATGCTGATAGATGCCTGAAAACGAACGCATGTTCGCTGATTCGGGTATGATTGACGTATGAACGACCGACCTGACCAGCCGGGGAACCCGGCGACATCCCGCACGGTGAGTCCTGTTGCCCGGCCCGATGAGACCGGGGTGGAGCGCAGCCTGCGTCCGCGTCGGCTTGCCGAGTACATCGGGCAGGACCGGGTCAAGCGGAGTCTCGAGATTTACATCAAGGCGGCTCAGGGGCGAGGAGAGCCTTTGGATCATGTGCTCCTGTATGGCCCTCCCGGACTCGGCAAGACCACGCTCTCCACCATTATCGCCGCCGAAATGGGGGTCAATCTGCGGATCACCAGCGGACCGGCGATCGAGCGCGCCGGCGACCTTGTGTCCATCCTGACCAATCTCAAGGCGGGCGACGTCCTCTTCATCGACGAGATTCACCGGCTCAACCGCGTGGTGGAGGAGGTGCTGTACTCGGCGATGGAGGACTTCGCCGTCGACATCGTGCTCGGCAAGGGGCCCGCTGCCCGAACCATGCGGATCAACTTGCCCAAATTCACGCTGGTCGGCGCAACGACCAGGCTCGCCCTGCTCACCGGGCCGCTCCGGGACCGTTTTGGCTCCGTTCTACGCCTCGATTTTTATTCGCTCGAGGCCATGGAGGAAATTGTCGCGCGCTCTGCCGAGGTGCTCGGGGTGGACATGTCACCCGAGGGCGCTGCTGCCGTGGCGGAACGTTCGCGCGGCACACCCCGCGTCGCCAACCGGGTGCTGAAACGCGTGCGGGATTATGCGGAGGTCAGCGGTGAGGGCGTCGTGACCCCTGCCGTGGCCGCCGAGGCGCTCGCGATGCTGGATATCGACCCGCTTGGGCTCGATGATGTCGACCGTCGCATCCTCCGCGCGATCATCGAGAAATTCGATGGCGGCCCGGTCGGCATCGACACCCTCGCCGCCGCGATCAGCGAGGAAACCGACACGATCATGGACGTTTACGAGCCGTTCCTGATTCAACTTGGTTTCCTGCAGCGGACACCGCGAGGCCGAATCGCCACAAAGGGCGCGTATCTTCATCTCGGGTTGCAGCCTCCATCCGGGGAAACCGCGGCGCCTGCCCAGCCGACCCTGTTTGGCGATGTCTGAGACGGCGCCGACTCCCATTGACGCCGAGCATGGCGCCGGTGGCTCCTGGCTGGTCGAGGATTTCGACTACGATCTCTCGCCTGACCGCATCGCGCAGACCCCGTTGGCGGATCGGACCGCATCCCGGCTGATGCTGGTCAACGCCGGAGCAACCTCGTTTCCGGAATCGCGGGTGGCGAACATCGGAGCGTGGCTCCGGCCGGGTGATCTCCTGGTCGCGAATGACAGCCGCGTCATTCCGGCACGGCTTCTCGCACGTCGGGAGGCCAGCGGCGGCGCGACTGAACTCCTGTTGCTTCGACGGGACGATGCCGGCGTCTGGACCGCGCTTGCCAAACCGGCCAAACGGCTCAAGGTCGGAGAACGTCTGGTCGTCGATCCTCGAACTGGCAGCAATAGGGAAGCGGCCCCCTTGATTTTGAAGGTGGTGTGGAAGGGAGAGGGGGGACAGATCGGGCTGCGGTTCGATCGGGACGCTGCGCTCGCAGAGTTCGGGATCACTCCGCTACCGCCATACATCACCGAGCGGCTGGATGATCCGGACCGTTACCAGACGGTCTATGCCCGTCGCGAAGGTTCTGCCGCTGCGCCGACGGCTGGACTGCATTTTACGCCGGAGCTCATCCGATCGCTGGCCGGACAGGGCGTCGGTTGGGCGGAAGTAACGCTTCATGTCGGACTGGACACCTTTCGGCCGGTCGCGGTGGAACGAGCTGCCGATCACGT
>CAIPGK010000497.1 GCA_903864575.1 uncultured Chloroflexota bacterium | reverse complement strand
TGTCCTTGGTGGATTGTCGACGCGCCTGGAGGGTTCCATGCCGGAAGCTTCGTCGTCCCGTCTTTCGCGTCCTTCGCCCGCTCGCAGGCTTGTCCAGGTCGGTTCCATCGCGCTCTGTCCCGTGTGCGAGGGAATTGGACATGTGCAGCTTGTCGATGGCCGGTGGGGAAGTTGCGTTGTCTGCAACGAGCGCGGCCTCGTGCCGGAAGTGATCCGATTCGGGGTAGCGATGGCGCCATGCGAAGGCTGCCTCGGTCGCGGGGTCTGGTGGTCCGGAGAGTTGTGCTCGCTTTGCGGAGGCTACGGACGAGCGCCGATCATGCTGGGAAGCGAGTCGAGCGAGGAGCAGGCTGCCTGAAGGGACGCGCCCGGAAACGCGAATGGCAGGTGTGGGATACGCTGGGTCGAGGGCGCGTGGAAGCGCGAGGAGGAATGCCAATGTCTGATCTGACCGTCGCCGATGCCGAGGGAGTTGTCGTCGTCCCGGTCCGTTCGTTTCCCACGGCGCGGCCTGCGTCGGTCTCTGCCATCATCCCGGAGTTCACCACCGATGGGCGGAGTCGGGCGATCGAGTTTTTCCTCGCGGATGGGGGCACCCCGGAGACGTTTGCCCATGAAATGTCTCTCGGCACGTTCGATGTCCGGTCCGAAGCCGGGCCGGGCGTCGAGTGGCCAGGGCTGAACCTCGAACTCGAGGAGCTTTCCGGATTCAACTTCCGGGGGGCCAATCTCACCGGAGCACGGTTGGGATGCGTGGCAGGCGCGTGGTTTCAGCACGGCCGGCTCGATCGCGCGATCATCGCCGAGGCACAGGGCGCGAAGTTCGACTTTGCGGATCTTCACGAAGCCCAGTTCCGGAGTTCGCGGCTGGAGGGCGCGTCCTTCAGCGGGGCGCGACTGGGCGGCGCGTGTTTCACCGAGGCCTCGCTGCGGCTCGCCTGCTTCACCGGCGCAGATCTGTCCGGCGCCGATTTCACCGGCGCGGATCTGACTGGCGCCGATCTCGACGATGTTGAGGCCGCGCTCGACGCGGACTTCACCGAGGCTGAAGGTCTCAGCGACGAGCAGCGTCGCATCCTCGCTGACCGCGGGGCAATTGGGGTCGGATACGTCCGACTCGCGCCTCTCGTCGGCATCAGATTCATCGCCTGACGGCCTGCCCGGGGGATGCGACGGCGTGTTCCCCGGGCAGCGCATTGATCACGGCTCGATCTGCCGATCGGAACGAGCGGCTCCCGGCGGGCGATGCACCGGGTTGCCGCGCCGTGATCGAACGCACCCGCTGGTTCACTCGCGAGATTCATTTCCCACTCATCTCGGTGTATTCAAATGGACCGTCAGGCGCCGCATGGTCAAGCCTGGCCGCCGGGCATGCATGCGCACGGAGAGCATGATGCCGGTTCGACGGACGCTGACGACCGGAGGACGCACCATGAACCTGAACGAGCACCTTGCGGCGCCCAGAACCGGCCCCAGCGGGGCCGAGATCATCGGCGAGACTATTGCCGCCCTTGTGGTGGGAGCTGATGAGCGCGGCGTCGCCAATCAGGCCATTCTCCTGCTCCAAACGACGAGCGCGATCGTCGCGGCCCAAACGGTTAGCGCTGCGACGACCGAGCGGCTGGGCAGGGCGTTGGATCGTATCCAGCCACTCGAACTGGACCCTGCTCTAGAAGAGGTCCGTGAGATTGCGCTCGATCTGGCGCAGGTTGTGCACGCCGGATGGTGCAGCGAGGATGAACTGCTCGAGTTGATGGCGCAGGGCCGGTTGGCCGAGGCTGAGCAACTCGGCCGCCGGGTGAACGAAAATGGCCCATTGACTGACAGGCTTGGCCGCCGACTTTCAATGGAGCTCCATCAGTTGGCTGGCAGCGATGAAGAAATCCTCTTGTCGCTCGGATTGCCTCGCGCTGTGACGGCAAGGTTTGGGCTGCCGGATTTCGATTCAGCCCCTCAGATCGATGCATTCGACGCCACGGCCTGGCTCGCGGAGGTCCTTGCACCACTGCGCCATCTCGATCGGATCGAGCGCGCGATGGTGCTGCGAAGCGAGGCGGAGCGCTGGCAGGTGAACCATGTCGAACTTGTTCGCTACCCGGATTCGCTGCCGGAGGGGATGACCCGGGCCGAGTGGTTCGCAGCGGTCGACGCAACCGAACAACGGGTGGCGGCGATTCGTGATGCCTTGATCGAGGGAGAAGGGTGGCCATCGCTGTCATCAGTCCCGGCGCGGCTGGATGGAGCGGGAAACGCGTTCACGCTCAAAGCCGATGGCACCGGTGATTTCGCAACCTTCGAGGAGGCGATGGCGGCGATTCCCTCCGGGGCGCGTCTTGCGATCGCGCCCGGTCACTACCGGCTTGGCGGGCTGATTTTCCGGACGCTCGACATTTTCGGAGACGGTCCGGCCGGGTCCGTGGTGTTCGAAGGGGAGTTCCAGAGCGTGTTCCCGGTCATGGCCATCGGCGGGTCATTGCGGAACGTGTCGATCCGGAACACTGGTGGCCCTGACCGGTATGGGCTTTGGATCACGAGCGGAGAACTCCTGGTGGAGGAGTGCGAGATCTCGTCTCAGGGTGACGCTGCCGTGTTCGTTTCCGGGAACGGAGCATCGCCGCGTTTCCACGGATGCCGATTGAGCGGTCCCAGCGCCTACGGGCTGCTGCTGCGCGATGCAACGGCTCGGCTCGAATCGTGCATGGTGAGCGGTGGCTCGCGCGCAGGCGCGGCGGTTGAGCACGGAGGCAGCCTCGACCTTGTGGCATGCACGGTCGAACGCAATCCCGGAGTTGGCATCGAGGTCGATTCGACCTCTGTCGCACAGGTGCGGAACTGCAGGATCGTGGGCAACGGTCGATCCGGGGTTGCGGCGCGACCGGCCGCATCAGTTCGGATCACAGACAGCACGATCACCGGAAACGGCACGCCGCAGATTCACGCCTCTGCCCAGGCGAAGGTCTTTTTGGACGGCGAGCCCGTCCTCGGATGACCTGCGCCGTGGCAGTCGAATGCGACAGGATCGCAATGGGCTCACGCTCGCGG
>CAIPGK010000496.1 GCA_903864575.1 uncultured Chloroflexota bacterium | reverse complement strand
CCATCGACTGGCTCTCCGCCGCCATCACCCCGGCGACCGACGCAGCCGACGCCATCGGCCGCTTCCTGTCGGAGCTCGCGGCGTTCCTGCGGACAGAATCGGGCAGTCTCCGGATCGGGGACGAATGGATGGCCCTGCATGACGGCGGCCTCCCCCAGTTTCGTCCCGCAACAGGTCTCGCCCGGATGGCGGCGCTGCCCGACGCGATACGCGCCGACGCAACTGCCGCTGCCTCGCTGGCCGCCCGCGTTCCCTACGGCCCTGCAGGCGCAGGACTCGACGCCCCGCTGGCTCGCGCCATCACCGTGCTTCGCGCCACGCGCTCGCTGGTCGAGGAGACCCAACGCCTCCTCGGGTCGCTTGAGATCAATCGCGCATATCTCGCCCAGCGCGCTGGCCGTGACTTCACGACGTCAAGTGACCTCGCCTACTTCCTGGTGCTGGACGAGGGCATCGACCCGGCGTCGGCCCGAAACATCGCGCAGATGACCATTCGCAAGGCGATGGAGCAGGGGCTGGAGATCAGCGGCGTCACCCCCCAGATGATCGACGCCTCCGCCCTGCTCGTGATCGGCCGCGAGATCGGGCTGGAGATCGAGCGGTTCGGAGCATGGCTCGCTCCGCGCCGCTTCATGGAGCGCCGCACCGCCACCGGCGCGGCGGCTCCCGCCAGCGTCCGCGACGAACTGGAACGGGCTCGCGCCGTCGCCCTCTCCGATGAGCGATGGCGCGAGGAGACCTTTGGACGAATCGCAAAAGCCCGTGCGACGCGGGAGCGCGAGATGGCGGGAATCCTGGCGACGGACGGGTAGCCGGAGACCGTTACCGCAGACTGCCCGGATCGAACGCATCGCGCAGGCCGTCTCCGACGAAGGAAACCGCCAGCACGATCGTCACCAGGATGGCGCTTGGCAACAACACCTGTATCCCGTTCATCTCGAGGTACGGGATCGCGTCGGTGATCATCTTGCCGATGCTTGGATCCGGCGGCTGGATGCCCAGCCCGAGCAGGCTCAACACCGCCTCGTTCACGATCACGCTCGCGATTCCGAGCGTACTGGTGGTCACGATCAGCCCCACCAGTTGCGGCAGCACGTGGCGAACCACGATCCGACCATCCCGCGCCCCAAGCGCGTTCGCCGCGCTAATGAACTCGCGCTCGCGGATAGAAAGCGTCTGCGATCGGACCAGCCGCGCCATCATCGGCCAGGAAACGAGACTCAGCGCCCCGGCCACCAGCATCAGTCGGCCGATGCCGCCAAACCGGGCAGTCATCGCAGGCCCGAAAATGGCCGCGACGAGAATGGCGAGCAGCAGGCCCGGGAAGGCAAACAGCACATCCGCCACCCGCGTGACGATCACGTCGACCTTGCCGCCGAAATACCCCGCGGCGAGGCCCGCCGGAACGCCGAGGATCAGGTCGAGGATGGCCACATAGGCCGCGACCAGCAGCGATACCCGCAACCCCGACACCAGCCGCGCCAACGTGTCCCGGCCGAGAT
>CAIPGK010000495.1 GCA_903864575.1 uncultured Chloroflexota bacterium | reverse complement strand
GGCCATCCTGAATGCGTCGCTGGAGACCTGTGTGGCGCTGGGGTTGGTGATGCCCGCGCTTCCGGCGCTGACGGGGCGACTGGAACTCGCGTTGGCGGACGCGTCCGCGGATGCGGATGCGGACGCGCTTGCCGGGACTGCCACCCTGTTCGGCGCGGTGGAAGCGCTGATGGAACGCTCGTCGCTCGTTCACGACCCGTTCTGGATCGCGAGGATCGCCGCGTCCCGCGCCCGGCTGGCGGCGGCGTTCGATCGGGAAGCGCTGCGGGTGCTCACCGATGAGGGCCGGGACCTGACGCTGCTGGAGGCGATCACGCTTGCCTGCTCCCTGCCCGCGCCTGCCGCCAGCCCGGCTGGAGGCTGAGGCTGAGGCCCCCGCCTGCTCGTGTGCGGGCGTGATGGCCGGGCCGCCGCGGTACCCGGGACCCATGCCCCCGCGCCGGTTGCCGCACCACCTCCATGATCCGATGGAGCCGGGGTTCATGACGTCGGTGCATCCTTCGGGGGCGCGCGGCCCCTGCGACTGGATGATGGCCCGGTCTGGCGACGCCGTCGCGCGGCGCTGCGTCCGGCGACATGCAGCAGGCCCGGCGCGAGGGGTCGCTCCGGGCCTGTGCTGCGGGGCGGCGCCCCGGGCGTTCACCTGCGTGTTGAACGCGTCCTGTTTACGCGTCCCATTTATTGGAAGGAGCAGCCCGCCACTTCGATCCAGCTACCACTGTCCGTCTTGGTGGCGCACTGCCAGTTTTGCGTGGGGTCGGTGTTGATGTTGCCGCTGACCCGCGTGCTGGTTCCCGTGATGGTGACCGTGTTCGGCGAGGTGATCTCTGCGCCGACGCCTGCCGCCACATCTGCGGTGTTCCCGGTTACGGTCGTCGTGCCCGCCAATGTCAGGCTGGACGATTCGGTCTCGGCGTAGACATAGATGCCGCCGCCCCATTCCGTGTCCGTGTTCCCGGAGATCTCGACATCGGTCACGACGAGCGTGCCACTAAAGAGACCCAGGCCACCGTAGTAGTCAGCCCCGCCGTTGCCGGTGATCGAGCCACCGGTGATGCTGGAAACCCCGCCCAGGAGATACACACCCGTGTTCGCGTTGTTGCGGAAGATGGAGTTGGTGATCGTGACCGTCACGTTCGCCCGAGTGGCGGGGGCAGTTGGTGCGTCCAGGTAGAGACCGTAGCTGTCGTTGCCCTCGATGACGCAGTCGTCAATGGTGATGTTGCCAGAGTCAAGTTCGAAGTACAGGCCATAGGAGCAGCCGGAGATGGTCGTGTTTGTGACGCTGTGGTTGCCGTCGCTGTAGATCCACATGCCGCCAGCAGCCTCGCTGATGGTGCAGCCGTCGGCGTTCACCGTCACCGGGCCAAACGTGGCCACCAGAGATTCGGCGCTGCCGACGCCGGTTCCGAGCAGCTCGAGCCCCACAAGCGTGAGGGTGAGGGGCGTGGTTCCGGTCCCGTCGTCGGTGATGATGGCGAAGTAGCTGTCCTCGGTCTGCTGGGTGCCGTCCGGCGTCAGGATCACGCCGTCCGCGCCGCCGCAGGCCTCGAGCGTGATGGTCTTGTCCAGCATGATGCCGGTCGGCCAGGTGCCGCTGTCGATGGTGATGGTCGCGCCGTCAGCCGCAGCCGCGTAGGCGGCGTTGACCGAATCGAAGGAGCAGCCGCTCGCGCAGACATCGCAGGCGGCCACCGCGGTGCATTTGCCGTCGCTGCAGGTCAGGCCGTCGCAGCAGATCGTCTTCTTCGTGCAGGTGACCTTTGCGGGGGCGCACCGGCAGCGGCCCTTCTTGCCCTTCTTCTTCCGGCAGTATCCGGTGCAGCACTGGCTGTGCTTGTGGCAGCGGTTGGCCTTGCCCTTCTTGCCGCAGGGACCTGCAGGTTCCGGCTCCGTGGCCGCGTCGGCCACCTGCGGCAGCAACCGGCTGGCGAGCGCCGCGAGCGCCCCCCCGATGCCGGCCCGGCGCGTGGCCGCCGCGCCGAGCGCGCGGGCGATGCTGTCGAATCTGACGCTGTCCATGACGAACCTCCTGATGCGGGAGAGGCATACGCCGCCGGCTGGATTGCCCAGCTGGAAGCAACGAGACCGATTCCGGTGTTAGTAAAGTATTGCACGATGGTTGCCATCACGCTTGGCCGCCTTTACCGCGGCGAGCTGCGTCCGGTTCCGCGTCGGCTAACCGCAGGATGGTGATCGCGGAGAACACGGAATCCCGCCACCCGAGGTTGGTCGCCGGGGTTCCTCGTTCCGCCCGATCGCGTGCCCCCTCCGGCGCTGCGCGCCCCGCGCGAAGTGCTCCTCCGGTCGCTCCACAGAGGACACAGGGCGACCCCGCGCATGACCGCGGGCGAATCCGCGGCCGAGGACCGCGCAAGGCCGGAAGCGCAGACGGCCCCCGCCGAAGCAG
>CAIPGK010000494.1 GCA_903864575.1 uncultured Chloroflexota bacterium | reverse complement strand
GGCGGGTCTCGTGTGTCCCGGGCCACACCGCGCCCCATTCCCTCGCGCGGTCACCTCCGGGTGATATGTCGCGTCCTCTCGGTCAGCGCCCGCGCCTCCCGGTCGAGGTCCTCAATCGTCGCCATCGTCCCGCCTCCGCCGCGGGGAGCGGTGGGCGCGTTCGGGCCTGCACTCCGACGGGGCGCACTCGGCCTGCACCGCGGCGGCCGCCTGGGCATCCCGCGCCCGGAGCACCGCCGCCCACGCCCGGAGCGCCCGCGAGTCGTTCAGCGGGTCATCCCACGGATCGACGAACCCATCCCCGCCGCGTCCCCCACGGACCGGAAACGGAACCGGAGTCACCATCACGCCACCCCCACGCCCGCCAAACGGGCCTGCTGCTGCACGCGGTCGAGGTCCACGCCATCGGCCTGCAACTGGTTGCGCCATCGCCGGGCGGTGGCCTCCGCATCCCGGACCGCCTGCTCCGCCAGCTTGCGCCGCATCTCCGCGAGGTCGAGGCGCCCGCGGGCCGATAGCCACTCACCCCGGAGGCGGTCCAACTCGGTCTGCACTACCGCCATCGCCGCGTGCGCCTCCGCCACGCTTGCCGCCTCGCGCCCCACGTCATCCCGGCGGGTCAGCACGTCGAGCGCCTCCCGCGCCGCGCCGCCCCGCGCCTCCGCCAGCGCGATGTTCGCCTCGTCAACGGCCACCGCCGCCGCCATCCTGAACCGCGCCGGGCCGCCCTGGTTGTTCCACAGGTCCGCGCTGGTGAACGTCGCCACCGGTTCCCGCCACAACTGATTCAGCCGGGACACCTCCGCCTCGAGGTGCGCCACCCGCTCCGCCGCGCCGGTCCCGGTGAAGGGCCGGAGCGCCAGCATCCCCTCGCGTTCCATCATCGTCGCCATCGTCGCCTCCCGCGCCACTACTCGCACAATGTTCGTTGACCGCCATCCACAGGAACCCGGATTTCCGCATGGTTCCGCCGGTTTCCCCCGGTCCTGTGCAGCCGGTTCCGGTCGAGGTGTCGTTTACCCCGCGAAACCCGCCGCTTAACGCCAGTATGCTCCCATTACTTCCATTTTGATAGTAGGCAATCCCGCTATCGGTCCCGGGCCGGAACCGGGGCCGGTACCGGGTCCGCGGACGGTTCCGCCGCCCACCATCCGGCCTCGATCACCTCCGCCTCCGGCAATGCCGCCGCGGCCTCCGGCGCCGCCGCCGCCGCCGTGGTCACATTGACGCTCCCCACCGCGATCGCCACCGCCGGGCCGCGCATCCGGCGAACCCGGGCGAGAGATTCACACGCCCGCCAGAACGCCCGGGTTGCCCGGTCCGCGTGGGCGCGCTGCCAGTCCAGTTGCTTCATCGTCACATCGGCCGCCGCCACTTGCCCCAGCAGCGCGTCAGCGTGGGAGGCTGCGATGTGGGCGCACAGCACGCGGGACACCATCAGCGCGTCGAGGGGATCAGTTGAACCCTGCATGAGATCGGCCCGGATGTGCTCGAGGTCGGCCCGGATCTGCGCCCGTGGATACGCATCCCGCACCGCGTCAGTGCCGAACAGCTTCACCAGCCCATCCTCCGCCTGGCGGGCGATGGCGCCGCCGCCGCGGTGTTCCTGCCAGAGGTCCGGGCGCTCCCGCACGGAATCCCGGATGGCGGCCGCCGCCCGTTCGTCCCCGTCCCTGGCGAGGCGGTCCATTGCCACCAGCCAGCCAGCGCCGGCGATCGGTCCCGCGTCGAGGTCCGGGATGGGTGGCAGGGCCGGACGTTCCTTCGCAGCCTTACGCCCCACGCTTGCGCCTCCATTGCCCACGATGCTGGTGATACCCCGCCGCGTACAGGGCAGTCCGCGCCGCCTCGTCCGCGAGGTGCACCAGCAGATCCACCGCCACCCGGGTCGCCGCGGTGGCGGCATCGCCCGGAGTGCTCCCCGCCTCCGCCTCGCGCCGCTCCGCCCTGGTCCGGGCCTCGATGTCCGTCAACGCCGCGATCGCGTGCGCCGTCTCACCCCTCCCGAGATACAGGGACCGGACCGCCTGCCCGTGCCGCACTTTCGCGTAGTAGTACGGGCCACACGTCCCGCGCATCTCCCACCCCACCAGCACGGCCTCCGCTTGTGCTACGAGCGATCACGCGCCCCGCTTCAGGCTGTCCAGCGGTCCGCTCCCGCCTCTCCCGACTCGTCATCCCCGGGCAGATTTAGCGGCCTCAATACCCCGCTGAAATTGCTACCAGTATTCGTTACACGGTCCTCGTCAGAATCTCCGCCGGGGGATGGCGAAATGATTTCGGGATCTCCCGCGTCGGCGTCGTCGGGGTATCCCGAAATGATTTCGGGATCGTCGTGGCTATCTGCATCGTCGCCGTCGTCGGTGTCCAGTTCGTCGGGATATCCCGCAATCATTTCCACGGCCTCGCTTGCCCGGGATGCGATGGTGCCCGGGACCATGACGTACTCCTGGTCATCCTCCGCCGGGGCGTAACTGTTCCACCGCCCCCGGATGAGAACTCCGTCATCGTTCACGAACTCGATGGCGAGGGAATGCTCCGGCAGCACAACCGGGCGATTTTCGGGAGTGCGAACCCGGACGAACCGGGAACCCACGATCTCGCCCG
>CAIPGK010000493.1 GCA_903864575.1 uncultured Chloroflexota bacterium | reverse complement strand
GTTCCGGGAGCATCTTCACCGGACTCCCGGCGCGGAGCCTGAAGGATGCGGTCAGTGGTCGCCGGGGTCGGACTGCATCGCGGCGGCGAGCGCCTCGAATACGTCCGTGCCTGAAATCTCGTGATGGGAGGCGTGCCAGATGGGCAGGCCGTCGCGAAGGATGATCGCCTGCGGAGACTGGTGGCGTACGCCGGTCCGTTCGGCAACGGCCCGCTTGAGATCGTGCTGGGTCGAAACATCGATGGTATGGATCGGGCCCGGGAGGGCGTCGAGCTGGCGCATGGCGTAGAGGTTGATGGGGCACCAGGGATCGTGCAGGTAGAGCAGGGCCGGGCCGGGAGCGGCGAAGACCGCGTCAAGGGCATCGGAATCCGGGATCGACGCGAAGGGCGGTTTGAACTGCTGCGGGGAACGCTTCGGGATCATGTGGACTCCTCAGGTGAGGCGGTTCGCGGGAGTGCGGCCGCCGGAAACAGCGCGACTCAGGCCGACGCGCCGGAATAGTGCTGCAACCCGCGCAACCAGAACCAGCGGGAAACGATCGGCAGGACGATGGCGAGAGCGACCGCGCCCAGCAGCATCGGCAGGCTGATGCGCCCGGCAAGCGCCGCGGCGGGGACCGTGATGGCGAACCCGATGGGGACGATGAAGGTGAGGGCGTATCGGAGCCACGCCGGGTAGATGACGATGGGCCAGCGACCGGCCTCATACATCGACTGAAAAATGTTGAGGATGTTGTCGAGCCGGACGAACCAGAAGGAGCAAGTGGCAAGGATCAGCAGGAAGCTGTAGACGATGACAAGACCTGCGATCAGGACGATGACGAAGGAAGCGGCCTGTGGCCAGTCGATGCGTTCACCCAGGCGGGAGATCGCGACCGCGACGACTACCGCGCCAAGCACGACGTCGATCAGTTTCCAGACTGCGATCTGCCGCATGGAGATGAGTATCTGGGCGTCCACGGGTTTGGTGAGCGTGAAGTCGAGTGTGCCCTGCCGGACATCCTCCATGAACCGGGTGAGGCTCGGCTGGATGATCAACTGGGCGAGGCCGCCCACGATCATGTAGACGCCGACGACGGCAAGGAGGTCCGCCGGACCCCAGCCGGCGAGCGAGCTGGTCTTGGAAAAGACGATGGCGAGGCCAAGCAGCGAGGTGAGCAGCCCGATCAGCGACTGGACGAGTTGCATCCAGAAATTGGCGCGATACTGGATTTCGTTGATGACGCCGAGCTTGAGGTGGAGGCCGAAGAGGCGCACGGTCTCCATCGGTCAGGCTCCGACGGCGGAATAGCGCCGGATGCCGCGATCCCAGAGGGCATTCATGACGAGCAGGGCGATCGCGAGCCACGCCACCTGCGCGCCGATGCCGATGAGCGCATCGCGAGGGGTCAGCCTGCCAAGGGCCAGTTCGACCGGAAACCCGAGCATCCGGTAGAAGGGCAGCCAGCGGGCGAGCTCCGCGACCGGCCCGGGAAGCAGGGCGAGCGGGGCGGCCTGTCCGGACAGGAAGACGAAGACGACGAAGTAGAGCTGATTCGTGGCGCTGACGCGGGTGATCCAGAAGGCGGCGAGGGCGAGGGTCCATTCGACGGTGAAGCGGAGGGCCATCGCAAGCAGCAGCGAGGGAATGAAGGCGAGCAGCGCCCAGCCCTGGAGATTCGCCTGCGGGTGGAACACGAGGGCGAGGATAACCGCGACCGGCAGCAGGACGACAAACGTCAGCAACTTGAAGGTGAGGTTGACCGCGACCTGACGGTGGATGGGATGGACCGGGCGCAGGAGCAGCGGAGAGAGGGTGCCCTGGCGAATCCAGTATTCGAACTCGAACATGATCCAGGTGAAGGTGGCGTGGTCCACGAGCATGGCGACGATGTAATAGGCCGCGAAGCCACCAGCGGTGAACCCGTCCACGGATCCGCCCTGGGAGGTGGCGACCGCGGTCCAGACGGCAAGGAACACGACCGGCTCGAGGATCAGGCCGATCAACCAGATGACGAGCGAACCGCGGTACTGCAGTTGCTCGGCAATCGTGGTGCGGAACTGGGCGAGGTACAGGGACGGGATCGAGGTCATGGCGCGGATCCGGGATCGGGCGCGGAGAAGACGCGGTCGATCACCTCGTCGATCGGCGGGTCGGAGATGGTGAGATCGACAATGGGGAGATCGGCGAGGAGTCGGGCGGTGACGGCCGCGGACTCGGCCTTCGGCACGCGCAGTGTCGCGCGGCCGTCGTCGAGGGAGACAACCTCCCCGTAGCGGGCGATGTCCACGGCCGGGCCGTCGAGATCGATCGTGATGGTCTTGTCGGGGGAAAAGCGCTCGACGAGGGCCGACAGGGGGCCGTCGAAGAGGAGCGCCCCGTGGTGGATGACGATCACGCGCTGGGCGAGCGCCTCGACATCGGCCATGTAGTGACTGGTGAGGAGCACGGTGGCGGTATGGCGTTCGGCGTACCCGGCGATGAAGGCGCGGATGCGGCGCTGGGCGGTCACGTCGAGCCCGAGGGTCGGCTCGTCGAGGAAGAGCACCGTCGGCCGGTGGAGCAGGGCTCCTGCCAGTTCGCACTTCATGCGCTCGCCGCGGGAGAGATTGCGGACCGGCTTGGTGAGCAGGGGACGGAGC
>CAIPGK010000492.1 GCA_903864575.1 uncultured Chloroflexota bacterium | reverse complement strand
CCGGGCGTCCTCGGGATGTTGCGCGGCGAGGCTGTCGCTGAAGCGCCCGCTGAGCCTGCCGCGCCGTCCATCGGCGACAAGGCCCCGGTCGTTCGCCTCCCTGACCTGAATGGCAACATGGTCGATCTGGCCGACAATGCCGGGTCCCGGACACTGGTGCTCTTCTGGAACCCGGGCTGCGGCTTCTGCAAGCGGATGCTGGATGACCTGAAGGCCTGGGAGGCGAACCCGCAGCCGGGCGCCCCGAAGCTGCTGGTCGTTTCGACTGGCTCGACCGAGGACAACCGGGCGTTGGGACTCCAATCCCCGGTGGTGCTCGACGGCAACTTCAGCGTCGGCAACGCGTTTGGCTCCAACGGCACCCCATCGGCCATTCTCGTCGATGGCAATGGCAAGGTCGCGTCCGCCCTGGCGGTGGGCGGTCCGAATGTCATGGAGCTGGCCCACTCGGTCGAGTAGCCCCGAACCGATTCACAAGTCCGGGGAGGTCGCCTTCAGGCGACCTCCCCGTCGTTTTCGCCGATTTCCGGACATGTTGCTTCCGGCGGTCGGTCAGCGGCGAAGCAAGCGCCTGTCCGGCGCGCGCTCAGCGGACTCTGGCCTCGGGCGGCGGCTCGGGGCAGGCCTCGACGTGCCAGATGACCTCCGCCCCCCCCGCCAGCGACAGTTCCGCGAGGAAGTCGGCGAGAGACTCCCGAGCGACGAAGTAGGAGTTCACGTGCGGGGAGAGCCTTGCTGACTCAAGTCGGGTCATGATCCGGTAATAGGCAGGGCGGGCGGCGTTGTCCTGCTCCCACTCCTCGCCGTGGCGGTAGTGGTAGCGGCTGCCGCGCGCGGCGCACGCCCAATCGACTTCGGCCCAGCCGCTACCGTCGGGATTGTCCGGAACCCAGAGGCGGTCGGGATCGACGGGCGTGAACGGCATGGCTATTCCTGTCTCTCGGGGAGTTCCGCGTGTGCGATCCGCGCGATGCGCTCGACGAATTCCTCGATGGCGGCGCTACCGCGGCCCGATCGGGCGACCCGCACCATGAGTTCGAGATCCTCGTGCAGGACGACCCGGCGCCAGAGTTCCTCCTCGGGATTGGGTCCGACTTCAACTCGCATCAATCCGGCGATCCCGCTGTCCGAGAGCGTCAGCAGCCGCTCCCTGATCTCGGACAGCGAGAGACGCTGGTCCTTGAGCGCTTCGACAGCCTGCAGCCGCAACATGTGGGATTCATCATAAGTCGCGGTCGGCCCGCGTCCGTGTGCGGGCGGGATCAGCCCCTGCTGGACGTAGTACCGGATCGTTCTGGCGGTGAGTCCCGTCTTCGCCTCGAGGTCGGCGATCGTGTAGCGGTACGGTTCTGGCATGACGGAAGGACGGGCGGCGCTGCCACGCGGCAGCGGCGTCTTCCGTCGGGATCCGGCGGAATCTTCGGTTGGGCTCCCGGCGCGGGGCCGGCGGCGGTCGCTCATGCGATGCAGCCTACCCCGACGGGGCCGCGCTGTCATCCGGCTTGCGCCGGAAACGCGAAACGCGATTGCAGGAGGTAGCGTCATGAACGGCGAACTGGATCGTCTCGATGCGGCGATTGTGGACATGGTGGCGACGCTCGAATTGGCCGGCATCCGGATCGGGGCAGAGCGCGACGGGAGCGCGGTCACGCTTACGGGCACGGTCGATTCCCGGGAAGATCGGCAGGCGGTCTTCGATGTCGCCCGGGCAACCTTGATGCGGGCAGGAGCGCGCGTTGTCGATGCGATCGAGATCCCGGACGAGCGGGACGAGCAGGAGCGCAACGAGCAGGCCGGGCGTTCGAGCGGCCAGTTTGCGTGGACGGGCGCGCCGGACGATCTCCCGCGCAGCGCTGATTTCACCGTTGCCGAGTTCGACCCGGATTTCACCGATGATGCCGGCGCCACCGACCCGATGGTTGCCGCGGCCGAGGGCGTGCCGTGGTTTCCGCCAACTGATCCTGTCGTTGGACCCTCCGATGATGATGGCGACTTGCGGATGCTCAACGGGTTCGCCGCGACCGGCGACGCACCGGACGTTCCGCCGGGAGCACCTGCCCTGGACGAACTGTTGAACGCCCGCGTGCTTCGCGCGCTGGCCGATGACGCTCTGACGACCGATCTTGCGATTACGGCACATACGCGAGGCGGCGTGGTTCACTTGCGCGGTGAGGCGCCGACGTTGGAGGATGGCGAGAACGCCGAGGCGGTGGCCGCCAGCGTCGAGGGCGTGAACGAGGTAGGTGAATCGTTGCGGGTCGGGTCGATTCGGGACCGGGCCTGACGATCGGGGAGCAGGCAGCCGGTGCATATCGGTCCACAAGCGTTGATCTGGTTCGGTATTTCGGCGGGAGCGACGGCATTCGCCATGTCAGCGCTCTGGCGGAGGTTCGTGAAGAAGGACCCGCAGGCGATCAGATCGGGCGCCGGGTTCATCCTGTTTGTCGTTTGCCTGCTCCTGTTCGCGGTCGGTGGGCTGCTCGCCGGCATCGTCAACATCCGCACCGCGGGAGGCTCGTGATGGCAGGAACGCCGCGAATTGTCGGAGTCGTTCATCTGCCTGCACTTCCGGGCTCGGCGCGCGGCGGCGCGGCGAGCGATTTCACCGCCATGCTCGAAGGCGCGAAGCGGGATGCCGCCGGGTGGGCCGAAGGTGGCGCGGATGCGCTGATCATCGAGAATTTCGGGGACGCCCCGTTCGTGAAGGATTCCGTCGCTCCGCACGTTATCGCCGCGATGACGGTGGCGACGCTGGCCGTTCGCGAGGTGTCCGGCCTGCCAGTCGGGGTCAATGTGCTGCGAAACGACGTACTGGGTGCGGTTTCCGTTGCCGCGCTGGCAGGCGGCAGTTTCGTGCGGGCGAATGTCTACGTTGGTGCGGCGCTGACCGATCAGGGGGTGATCGAGGGGCGCGCCGCCGAGGTTCAGGATCTGATACGGAGGCTCGGCGCACCGATCGAGGTCTGGGCGGATGTCGACGTCAAGCATGCCGCCCCGATTGCGCCGCGGCCGCTTGGCGATCTCGCGGAAGACGCGGTCGAGCGCGGGCTTGCCGGTGCGGTCATCGTCACCGGCCGGGCGACCGGGCAGCCTGCTTCATTGGACGATTTGCGGGCTGTGAAGGAGGCGACGCCGGGAACGCCCCTGTATGTGGGCAGCGGCACGACCGCGGACGCGCTCCCATCCCTGCTTTCGATCGCGGACGGAGTCATCGTGGGAACCTGGGCAAAGCGGGATGGGCAGTTGTTCAATCCCGTCGACCCGGCGCGCGTGAGGATGCTGGTCGATGCCGCTCGCTGATTCGTTGCTGGCCTCGGGGATTGGCTGACGATCCAGTGATTCCCGCGGCCTGTCATCGACCCTGAAAGCGCGGAGCCCGCTTTTCGGCGAATGCGGCCAACCCCTCCTGATAATCGTCAGTTGCATCGAGCGGGGTGCGCAACGCGTTGACGGTAAGCCGGGCGTCCTCGATTCCGAGTCCCTGACTTTGCCGCAGGGCGAGTTTGACGGCGCGGACACCAAGCGGGGCGTTTCGGGCAATCTGCCCGGCAATGTCGCGCGCCTCAGCCATGACGGCGTCATCCGCGACAAGCCGGTCGGCCAGTCCGAGTCGATGAGCTTCCTCGGCGGAAACCTGCCTGCCAGTGAACAGGAGATCGCGCGCCGCGCCCAGACCGATCAGCACCGGAAGGCGATGCACGCCTCCCGCACCGGGGAAAATGCCGATCCTGACCTCCGGCAACCCGAAGGCAGCGCTCTCTCCCGCGACGCGCAGGTCGCAGGCAATGGCGAGTTCGGTTCCCCCGGCAAGGGCGAAGCCGCGAACGGCGGCAATGACCGGAAACGGCAACGCGGCGATTGCCTCGGCGGCGGCTTCGATTGCCGCGGTGTGGGCGGTTCGCTCGGCTGGCGTCATGGACTGACGTTCGCGAAGATCCGCCCCGGCGCAGAAGGCCTTGTCACCTGCGCCGGTCAGGATCAACGCCCGAATTTCGCCATCGGCAGCCAGTGTTCGGCAGAGCGTGGAGAGTTCCGCGGCCATCGTGCGACTGATGGCGTTGCGGGCGTCGGGACGGTTCAGCGTTGCCGTGACGATGCCGTCGGCATCGCGCTCGACGAGCACCGTTTCGAATGGGCCCAACGAATGCATGGACAGCACTCCATACCGGGCGGGCGCGGCCTTAACCGCGCCCGCCAGTCGAGAGGCCGAGGTAGTTTGT
>CAIPGK010000491.1 GCA_903864575.1 uncultured Chloroflexota bacterium | reverse complement strand
GGGGCCGCCATCGCGCGCGCGGAACGCCGGGGGAGAGCATCCACTCGACGCACGCATGGGGATTACGCTCCCGGCCTCCAGCGGATGGCCGGGAGCGGCCGGACGGTCAGGCCCCCCGCCGCGCGGTCGAGCCGGCCGATCACCTCGCTTCGGCGCACCTCGTCGGAGGGCGGCGCCGGGGGTGTGAGCTTGACGCGACGGAGCGCTTCGATATCGGGCATGACCCAGTTTCCCACAATGGCGGCACGGCAAACCGCGACGTGCTCACCCGACCCGGCTCGACCTTTCCCGCGACAATCTCCTTGGAGGTTTCGTCGAGGAAGCGATGCTCACCAACGCGAACCTGCGCGGACCTCTCCGGGGCATTCTGGACGGCTTCGCAGGTCGCCGCCACCCGCGGCATCACCTTCTGCACCACGACCATGCGATACGGAAGATCGCGTTCCGACAGCTGCAGGAGGTAGCCCGCGCGGGACCCGACACAGCGGGTCGCCGCTGGGGTCGCCGGCCATCGTTTCAGGCGAAGTGCGCGGCGCTCCGGAGCATGTCCGCGGCCGCGTGCCTGCCGCGGACGCCGAGTTTGCGATAGAGCGACACCGTGTACTCCTTCACCGTATCCGGCGCGATGTTGAGTTCCGCGGCGATTTCCTTGTTGCTCCGGCGCTGCGCGAGCAGCCGCAGCACGTCGAGTTCCCGGTTGGACAGCCGGGCGATCGCGGAGGCAGGATCGCGTGGGGGCGGTGATGCCATCACCGGAGGATCGGGCGGGATCGTCCGCTCTGGCGGCCACCATGAGAGGACACGGCGGGCCTCGGCGCTTCGCCCACCGTGCCCCGCCGCGATCCGGCGCACCAGATCCCGGGCCGGGTCCCCCAGCGTGGTGAATCGCCGCGCCGCCGGACCCAGCGACGGGTCGAGCGCATCCTCCATCGCGGCCATCGCGGCGGCGTCATCCCCCTGCGCGGCGCGGACCACCGAAAGGATGGGCAACGCCCGCGCGACCGGGAGCGCATCGTGAAACTCCCGCCCGTGGCTGATGGCGATCTCCAGTTCGCGCACCGCCCGGTCGAGATCGGCAGGGGTTCCACGGGCCGCCAGCACCCGCGCCAGGATAATCGGCGGCGGCTCGGCCTGGTGCGGCATCATTGGCTGCCAGTGCGGCTCCGCGCGGTCGGCCCATCCGCCCGCCGCGCCAATCTCCCCGGCGGCGAGGGCAACCGAGGCCTCCTGCGCGTCGCACCAGTCCAGCATCGGGCGGAATCCCCCCAGGTCCGCGATCCGCCGGGCCTCCCGCAACGCGGCGTGGGCTTCGTCGAACCGGCCCTGCTCGGCCCGGAACTGCGCTTCCATCATCAGCATCGCGTTGACCGCGAGGAAGTTGTAGGTCCGGTCGACCGCCCGCGCGACGGCGAGCGCCTCCTCCGCCCGGGCGCGGTCGCCGAGTTCGAAGAGCGCCCCAAGGTGCGCGGCGGCCGCCTTGAACCGGGGCCGGGTCAGGCGGGGATCGGCATAGTACAGCGCGGTCTCAGCCCAACCGAGGGCGCCGCGGGCATCGCCCAGCGCGCTGGAGAGGATGAAACAGCCGATCGCGCAGAGGGCGGTTCGCTGGTCTGGCGGCCGAGTTCCGGACGCCGCGCCGGGCGCGAGCCGGGCGAGCGCTTCCTCGCCCCTGCCGGTCATCGCCATGCCATTGGACCAGGCGATGACGGCCGGGTAGAGCGCGAGCGGGTGGCTGGCGACGTCCAGATCGAGCAGCCGCTCGGCCAACGGCAGCACCGGGCGCGGGTCGCCCATGTGAAACGCGGCGAGGCAGCGGATGCCGCCAATCTCGATCCGGAGACCGGACTCGCCGGGATGCGGCGCTCCGGCGGCGGCGCTGGCATCGAGCAAGCGCTCGGCGGCATCCGCGATCGCGGGCAACTCCCCGATGTAGCCGCGCAACAGGAGGGCGTGAGCGCGCACGAGCAGCAGCCCCGGATGGTTGGCCAGGATGGCATCCGGCAGGCGGTCGATGAACCCGGACCACCGTGCGAAATCGTCGCGCCGGAGCCAGGTCAGCGCATGTTCTTCCAGCAGGGCCGCGGCCTCCGCCGCCGATCCGGCGTTCAGCGCGTGGTCAACGGCCTCCGCCGCCATGCCGGATGCGGCGAACCACGCGCTCGCCCGGCGATGCTGCGCCATGACCGCCGCGGGTCCGGCCTGCTCCGCGAGATCGGCCAGCATGGCGTCCCGCAGGACGGGATGAACCCGGATCCACTCGCTGTCGATGCGGGTGGTGAAAAGACGTTGCTCGACGAGGCGGCCGAGCGCTGCCTGCGCCGCGGAAGGCGACCACCCATCACCGCCCAGCGCTGCCGCAAGATCCGGGCACAGCCGGTCGGCCACGGCGGTTGCGCGCAGCAGGGCGACCGTCTCCGGCGACTGGCCGGCGAGGGCGTCCTCGATGAGGTAACTGCGAACCTCGCGCGCGGACCCGGCCTGATCGGCGGCATGGCCTGCCAGCGCAACGGCGCGGACGCCCGCGGGCCAACCCTCCGTGCTGGCCTCGACGGCAGCCGCCTCGCCGGCCCGGCCTCGGCCCAGCACCGCCGCGATCTCGTCGCGCCCGAACCGCAGATCGGCATCGTCCAGGGTCAGGGCCAGCCCGCGCGACCAGAGCCGCCGCAGGTTCGGCCCGGCAGGTTGCTCGCGGGAAAGGATGATGAGGTGAAACCGCGGCGGCGGATACCGGAGCAGGGCATCCAGCAGCGCCGCCGGGGCATCGTCATGTACGGCGTGCAGATCGTCGAGAATCACGGTGAGATCGGCTTCGAGGCCGACGAGATCGTCCGCCAGCATGGCGGCGATCGCGGCGGCGTCGAGATCGCGCCGGCCGCCAAGCAGGGCGTCCATGGACGGCGCGGCGGCCGGTTCGACGGTGCGAATCGCCGCGGCCAGATAGGCCGCGAATCGGCGAAGATCGCCATCAGCCGCATCGAGCGAGAGCCAGGCCGCCCGGCGACGGCCGGACCGCGCCCAGGACGCCAGCAGGGTCGTCTTCCCGAAGCCCGCCGGGGCGGTGACCGTCACCAGTGGAAGTCCGGCGGCGCGATCGAGCCGCGCCATCAACGCAGGGCGGCGCACCGCGTCGGACGGCGGCAGCGGCGGCGTAAGTTTGACGCGCCGGATTCCTCCGAAATCGGCCATGCCGAAGTTTCGCATGTTGCCGGGCCCAGTGAATCAGCCATCCGCGGATCGTCGGGGCCTGAACGAACTGGGAAGCGGCCCGCCGCGCCCGGGACGCGAGCGCGGCAGGCCGTCGATCGCGGCTACGTCCAGGTCGCGCAACTGACGGTGCTGAACGTGCCCCCGGTTTCCAGCGTGCAGTTCTGATCGGATGGCGTGTTGCCAGTGATGTTGGTGAGGCTGCCGCCTTCGATCAACCCTCCGTTCAGCGAAGCCACGCCGCCGCCGTTGGATGCGTTCGGGCCAGAGGCGGTGTTGCCAGTGATGGTGGTTGTGCCCTGGATGACCAGCTTCGTGATGTCCGCGGGGATGTTGCCGCCGTTGTCGCGCACCGAGACGCCGCCGCCGACGCCGTCTTCAGCAACCGTCGAGGTCGTGGCGTTGCCGCTGATGGTGCAGTTGACCAGCGTGACGGTGCCGCCGCCGTCCAAGTTGATGCCGCCGCCGGCCATGCTGGCGGTGTTTCCGGTGATGGTGCAGTTGGTGAGCGTGGCGGTCGCCTTGCGGATGTCGAATGCGCCTCCCTGATAACCCGAGGAGCAGCCGGTCGCCGTCACGTTGGTCATGATGACGATGTTTCGGTCGGTGATATCGCCGTTGCTGGAGAATGCGGCGCCGCTGTAGCTGTCGGCGATGAAGTCGGTGAAGGTCGTGTCGGTGATCGTAATGTTGGTGTAATCGTTGGTCGTGATGGCTGGGGCGTAGTAATCGGTGCTGATGTTGTGTCTGCCGGTGAAGGTGCAGCCCTCGACGGTCAGCGTCAGCCGCTTGTCGCTGGCGCCCGTGGCGAGGATGATCATGGCCTGGTAGGCGGCCATGAAATCGATGCCCTTGACGGTGAAGGCGGAGATGCCGGTCTCCTCCAGGTCGAGGGATTCGCCATCGCCCGCGTCCTGCGTCCAAAGCACCGACCCGGCATCGGGGCCGCCGCAGCGGCGGAGCGTGAGGTTGTCGGTCTCGATGGTGAGATAGGTGTCGTAGGTCCCGGCGGCGATGCCGATCACCGCGCCCGCAGAAGCGGCGGCCACTGCTCCGCCGATGGTGTTGTGCGCGCAGGCGGCGGAATCGGAGCAAACGGTGCAGGGCTGGCAGGTCCCGCCGTTGCAGAACTGGGAGGTGCAGAACCCGTCGGTCGCGCCGCATGGGCTGCCCGTGGGCAGCAGGCAGTAGGTTCCGGTGGGAGCGCCATTGGTGTAGGTCGTACAGGTCGCGGCCGCGTTCTTGCAGACCTGCCCGGGCTGACAGGGAGCGCCGGTCGGGATTTCCCCGCTCCCGCCCGCCTGGCACACGCGGTCGATGCAGGAGAGCCGCTGCTTGCCCCGGCTGCAGCAGTTCCGGTCCTCAGTGCACTTCTTGCCGCGGCTGACGCAGCGGCACTTGTTGTTCTTCTTGTTGCAGATGCCGGTGCAGCAGTCCTTGCCGCTCTTGCAGACGTTGTCAATGGCCTTGGGGCCGCAGGGGCCCTGCGGCTTGGGCCCGGGCTTCGCGATGACGTCGCCGGAGCCGGCGCCCACGAGCGTTGCCGCGAGACCGGCGGCAAGTCCCTTGAGGCCGGAGCGGCGGTCGAGCGCACGGCCCAGCGCCGCGGCCATCAAATCGAAACGGCAGTCTTCCACGATCTGGCTCCCCCCGGCTCACGCCGGCGCTCCTTGTGCGGCGACCCCTCCGGCCAAAGCGCCCGGATACGCGGCAAGCATGGTCGGGTGCAAGCGGGCAGGCATCCCACCGTCCGGGGGGATTTCCGGGGGGGGGGTCTTGCGCCTCTATCCGGCCAATCCATCCCGTCTGCGCCCGGCAAATCACATGCCCAGCATTGCGGCAATCTCATCGCGCCCGAATCGCAGGTCGTCCTCGCCCAGCGACAGCGCCCGCTCCCGCACCCGGAGACGGCGCGCGGACGGCGAATCGAACCCGGTCCGGGAACTGACGATCGGGTGCAGGCGCGGCGGCGGATGGCGAAGCAGCCCATCGAGCAGCGCGGCGGGCGCGTCGGCGCGGGCGGCGTGCAGGTCATCGACGATCAGCGTCACATCGGATTCGAGCGCCAGCAGGTCATCGGCCAGCACCGCGGCGATGGCCGCGGGCTCGAGATCGCGGCCGCCGCCGGGCAGGACATCCATCGATGGCGCGGCGGCCCGATCGAAGTTCCGCAAGACTGCGACGAGGTAGCCCGCGAACCGGCGGAGGTCGCCGTCCGACTCGTCGAGCGCAAGCCATGCCGTCCGCGAGCGGCCCGGCGCACCGCGTCGGACGGCGGCAGCGGCGGCGTAAGTTTGACGCGCCGGATTCCTCCGAAATCGGCCATGCCGAAGTTTCGCATGATGCCGGACCCAGTGAATCAGCCGTCCGCGGATCGTCGGGGCCTGAACGAACTGGGAAGCGGCCCGCCGCGCCCGGGACGCGAGCGCGGCAGGCCGTCGATCACGGCTACGTCCAGGTCGCGCAACTGACGGTGGCGTAGCTTCCACCCGTTACGGTCGTGCAGTTTTGCCCGGACGGGTTGTTGTTGGTGATGTTCGTCAGGCTGCCGCCAGTGATGACGCCGCCATCCTGCGAGATTACACCGCCGCCGTTGGATGCGTTCGATCCCGTCGCCGTGTTGCCAGTGATGGTTGTGCTGCCCTGAATGACCAGCGTCGCGACATCGGCGGGAGGGTTGCCGTTTTCCCTGACCGATACGCCGCCGCCGATGCCTTCATCGGCGCCAGTCTCGGAGGTCGCGTTCCCGGTGACGGTGCAGTCGATCAACGTTACCGTGCCGCCGCCATCGATGTTGATCCCACCACCATTGTTCCGGGCGATGTTGTTGGAGATGGTGCAGTTGGTGAGTGTTGAGGTCGACCCACGCAGGTCGAACGCGCCACCGCCATAGGTGGCGTAGCAGCCAGTCGCCGTCACGTTGGTCATGGTGACGATGTTGCGGTCGCTCAGGTCCCCATCGGAGGAAAAGGCGGCGCCGCCGTCGTTGTCAGAGTGGAACCCGGTGAAGGTCGTGTCCGTGATCGTGGTATTCGTGTAATTCTCGGTCGCAATGGCTGAGTAGTTGTAGTCGGGGCTCACATCGTACTTGCCGGTGAAGGTGCACCCCTCGATGGTCAGCGTCAGCCGCTTGTCGCTGGCGCCCGCGGCGATAATGACCTCGTATTGGTAGGCCCCCATGAAGTCGATGTTCTTGACGGTGAAGGCCGAAATCCCCGTCTCCTCCAGGTCGAGGGTGGAGCCGTCTCCCGCTTCCTGGGTCCACATCACCGAGCCTGCGTCATCGCCACCGCAGCGGCGGAGCGTCAGGTTGTCGGTCTCGATGTACAGGTACGTATCGTAGGTTCCAGCGGCGATGCCGATCACCGTATCGGGAGCGGCATCCAGCACCGCCGCACCGATCGTGCGGTACCGGCAGGAGGCCGGGCTCGAGCAGACGGTGCACGGCTGGCAGACGCCGCCGTTGCAGAACTGGGAGATGCAGTCGCCGTCGGTCGTGCCGCAGGTGCCGCCGGTCTGGAGCAGGCAGTAGGTTCCGGCGGGGCCGCCATTAGTGTAGGAGGTGCAGATCGCCTTCTTGTCCTGGCAGCCGTCTCCCGGCTGGCAGGGATCGCCGGTCGCAATCGTGCCGCCGCCGCCGCGCGCGCACACGCCGTCCACGCACGCGACGGACTTGCCGCCGCGGCTGCAGCAGTTGCGGTCCTCCGTGCACGCCTTCCCGCGGCTGACGCAGCGGCACTTCCTGTTCTTCGGGTTGCAGAGGCCGGTGCAGCAGTCGCCGTCCTTCGCGCAGCGGTTGGCCTTCGCGGTGGACCCGCACGGTCCCTCCGCGGACGGCCGTCCGGGCCTGCTCTTGCCGTTGCCGTTGCCGTTGCCGTTGCCCTTCCCCGGGCTCGCGGCGTCCGCGCTGCCGCCGGCCAGCGCCGCGGCCACCCCTGCGACGGCGGCCTTCAGGCCGGCGCGGCGATCCAGGACGGCGCCAAAGGCCGCCGCCAGCGAGTCAAATCGTCGATCATCCATGGCAATCCCCCGTCGGACACAGTATGGCTCGCAGCCCGCGCGAAACAGTCGGAACCTTTCCCAATCAATCATAGTATCGCTCAGGTCATTCTTCACCACACCCCCCCGGATGGGGGGGATTTCGGGAGGCGTCCATCCTGCC